>NZ_CAXAVM010000046.1:0-39138 GCF_963972345.1 uncultured Gimesia sp.
GCGTACTCTGGTTTGCCTGTGGGATTAATCTGCTGCTGGCTGTGACAGCTCTGCTGCTATCGACGCGGTTATCGCAAGGAGCAGTAATACAAACACCGGGACAGGCAGACTTACCGGAATCGGTGAGCCACGAGACAGTGAGCGCTCAGCCGGACCGGTTAGGCATTGTCTGTCTCGCATCGGGGACGGTCGGCTTCGTCTTTTTTCTGATGGAGATTGTCTGGTATCGCATGCTGGGCCCGTTGCTGGGAGGCACCACTTATACCTTTGGACTGATTCTGTGTGTGGCGTTGCTTGGCATCGGCGTCGGTGGTGCCCTGTATGCGTTACTGGCACGACTGGTGAAACCGACACTTTCCTTTCTCGCATTCATCTGCACGCTGGAAGCACTGCTCATCGCGGTTCCGTACTGGTATGGAGATCAGATCGCATTCTGGGTCTTACATCAGCAGAGCCAGCCCGTGGCGACGTTTCTGGAACAGGTCTGGTACTGGTTTCAGATCGGAGCCTTTGTGATATTTCCCGCAGCGCTGGTTGCCGGCTTTCAGTTCCCGCTGTTGATCGCAATTGCCGGGACTGGCAAAGAAAATGTCGGTAAGCACGTCGGCTGGACCTTTGCGGCCAATACCCTGGGAGCGATTTCGGGGTCGATAGCAGGGGGATTTTTCCTGCTGCCCGCCATGACTGCGCCAGGTCTCTGGAAGCTGTCAGTCTGCCTGCTGCTGAGCCTGGGTCTGATCCTGCTACTGACTGGTCAACGCTGGAAACCGGTCTCGCTGGCGACTTCGCTCCTGCTTTCGCTCTTGACGATTTTGATGATTACTGAAACCGGTCCCACCGCCGTCTGGAGACACGCCGGCATTGGGGCGCGACGCGCCAGCCTGGAAGACACAGGCCCTAATGCCAAACGAAACTTCTCCCATACCAAAAACCGGCAGTGCATCTGGGAAGCAGAAGGACGCGAATCAAGCGTGGCCATCACAGCGACCGACAGTCTCGCCTTTATCGTCAACGGCAAAAGCGACGGCAATGCGTTTGGCGATGCCGGGACCCAGATCGGCCTGGGGTTGCTTGGCCCCCTGCTTCACCCCGCACCACGAACCGGACTGGTGATCGGACTGGGCACAGGGGAATCCGCCGGCTGGATGGCTGCCGTAGAAGAAATGACCGCCGTTGATGTCGTCGAACTGGAACCGGTTGTTCTGGAAATAACCAGGCGATGCTCACAGATTAATCGCGATGCACAGCAGAACCCGAAACTCACTCTGCATTTTAATGATGCCCGCGAATTTTTACTCACCAGCAAACAACAGTACGACCTGATTGTCTCGGAGCCTTCCAATCCCTATCGGGCCGGCATCGCGAATCTCTACACCCGGGAGTTTTACGATTCCGTTTCCAACCGTTTGAATCCGGACGGCCTGTTCCTGCAGTGGCTGCAGGGATACGAAGTCGACGACCGGACAGTCCAGATCGTCCTGCAGACGGTACAATCCGTCTTTCCCGAAGTCCAGATCTGGCAAACCAAAGCCCGCGATATGGTCCTGGTCTGTGGCAAATCAAAACAGGCTTTTCAGTATCAGCTGGAGTCACTGCAGCAGAAACTCAAACAACCCGTGCTGGCGGAAGGACTCAAACAGGGCTGGTCTGTGATTGACGTGGAAGGCATCCTGGCACATTTTGTCTGTGGAGATCGAACAATCAACCAGTTACTGGAATCCGTGTCAGAGCCGATGAATCTGGACGATCGCAATCTGCTGGAATACGCGTTTGCGAAAACGGTGGGCAAGTCAACCCGTTTTTCGATTCACGATCTGCAGAACCGCGCGGTCCAACTGGACGATGATCTGCCTGTTTCCCTGGATAGTGAGAGTCGAAAAAAAGTCACGCAACGACGGCTGGCGATGCAGCTCAGGTTGGGAGGCAGGGTGCATATTGATGATGGTCTCTCCGAAGAACAGCAGACGCGGGGCGAAGCATTTAATCTGTACCTGGCCAGCCGCTACCTGGATGCGCTGGCACGTTTTCAAACATTTCAACCGGATTTAAGCTGTCCGATCGAGACCATGGTCTACGCGCACACTCTGGCAGAATCCGGCGTTCCCGTTCCCGACGAACTGCTGATCAAGGTCAGAGAGCAGAACCCCACCGAAGCAGCTGCGATTCAGGCCATTGCCGCTCTCCAGCAGAAACAGCCAGGCGAAGGACTGCAGAAGATTCTCGACACCCTGAAACTGCTGGAGAACAGCCCCTGGGGTAGCCGTCAGTTGCTGGACTCCCTCCTGTTCAAAGCAGTCAGCCTGTGTGACCTGGATGCCGGTTATGCTGAACCGCTGTACGAGCAGTTACAGCAACCCTTCTCCCTGCATCGCCTGGAAGACAATCGACTGTTGGTGAGATATCTGATCGCAGAAAAAATAGGCAATCAGCAGATCATCGATTCACTGCAGACAATGGAACCGAATGCTCCCTGGAAGGAATGGCTGCTGGAAAAACGAGTCCGGGTGTACGCGGCCGAAAAACATCCCCTGACAGAACGAGCCAGAAACGAACTCTCGCAGTTCAAACGAGCCAGCCACTGAGCCTGTCAGGTTGCCTCAGGGAATCTGTTTTCCCCGTTGATGTTTTTCCCCGGCAACGCCGGTTTTTTCGGCCCACTGTTGCCAGTCAGCCTTCATTTGCGCCACGCGTTCAGGGTACTGCTCTGCAAGGTTATTGGTTTCGGTACGGTCCTGTTCCAGGTCATACAGTTCCCAGCGATTAATTTTGCGATCCGCAACCAGTTTCCATTTCCCCTGCCGTACGGCCTGATTATTTCTCAACTCCCAGAACAGCGAATCATGGGGCGCGCGTGTCTGCCCTTCCAGAATGGGCACTATGCTTTTTCCATCCACGGGGAGAATTTTGTGAGATTCAAACGTCTTTGGATATTCGGTTTCGGCCAGTTCAACGCAGGTTGGCATGACATCAATAATGTGGGCCGGCTGCCGGGTAATGGAATTCGCTTCGATCTTGCCCGGCCAGCGGACGATGAACGGAGTCGAAATGCCCCCCTCATGCATCCACGTCTTGAAGCGGCGAAACGGCGTATTCTGTGGGAAGGCCCAGCTGGGACCACAGGTGGTGTAATATTCCCTGGGGCCGGGAATCTGTTCTGGATTCGCGCCGCCCGGCTCGCTGGCATCGGGTCCGTTATCAGAAAGAAACATCACTATCGTATTGTCGTCCACGCCGGTCTCTTTTAATGTCGCCATCAGGCGGCCGATATTCTGATCCATACAGTCAATCATCGCGGCGTAGACCTCCATGCGGCGTTCCTGCCAGTCGCGCGGATATTTGTCCTGCTCCCAGTCGGCTGATTCCGGGTCGCGGGCCGGCAGTTTCCAGTTCGGGTCAATAAGTCCCATCTTCAACTGACGCCGATAGCGTTCATTGCGCAATGCTTCCCAGCCTGCTGCATAACGTCCCTTGTATTTTGCGATGTCTTTCGGTTTTGCATGCAGGGGATAGTGCGGGGCCGTGTAACAGAGATGCAGGAAGAACGGTTTGTCTGACTGGGAATACGTTTTGATTTCCTGAATGGCGTGATCGGTAAAGGCATCGGTCGTGTAAAAGCCGTCCGGGAACTCGGTGATACGCGTCGTATTTTCAGCGAAGAAACGGTAACCGTCGCCGGTAATCCCCCGTTTGAATTTGGGATCGCGGTAGTAGGGATCAAAAAAATTACAGCAGCCATCCAGAAGACCATAATAGTCATGAAACCCGCGATAAACCGGGTGAGTCGATTCGGTTCGTCCCAGATGCCATTTGCCACTGAGGGCCGTCTGATAACCGGCCTGCTGCAGGACTTCGCCAATCGTCACCATGTTGCGGTTCAGATGCGGTCGGGGATAGCGGGGATACAGGCCCGTTACCAGCGATGCCCGCGTTGTCCAGCAGACCGCATTGTTATAGAACTGGGTAAACCGTAAGCCTTCTTCCGCCATGCGATCCAGGTGGGGTGTCTGCACTTCACCACCATAACAGCCGATATCCGACCAGCCCATGTCATCGCACATGATGAGAATAATATTGGGACGCTTTTTATTTTCTGCTGCCTGAACGGCAGAATGAAAGACAGTCAACACAAGTAGAGCCAACAGCAGGACAGCACGCAACTTCATCAGGGAACTCCATGGATTAAATCAAAATCTTACGGTTTCGGATCCTGTATCCATGATCGCGGTTGACTGCAGGTAATGCAATACTTCTGCAGTTCCAGAAAGGCTTCTTTAATCGCAATCACCAGTTGTTCCCCGTTTTCGGCATCCGGTAACGATTCACCGATAATCACATCGCAGTTAAAGGGCACCAGCAGTGCTTCACCTCGCGGTAAGGCGCGACCCAGGCCATGCATCATCACCGGTGTGACCCGGGTATCAGTCCGGTCATGCACGATATGGTAGATGCCGCGTTTGATTTCGCTCAGTTCTTCCGGGTTTCCACGGCTCCCTTCGGGAAACAGAATCAGAATCTCTCCCTGATCCAGTGCCTGATGACAACCGGCAAACAGTTCACTTTTTCGCATGCGACCGCTGCGATTGATGGGAATGATGCCAATGCATTTAAGAGCGAACCAGGCCAGATATTTGTTTCGCAGAAAATAGTCGGCGGCGGCCACGGGTCGAACGCGGTGGATTTTTGAGAGCGGATACAGGCTCATCAGCACCAGCGTATCGAGGTGACTGTTGTGGTTGGCGGCGATCAGGGCCGGGCCTTCCCGGGGCAGATTCGGTTTGCCGCGCAGATTCAGACCCAGCACGATAAACACAATCGGCTTGACGATCAGCGCAAAGAACAGGATTTTGAGAACGCGTTCCATGGCTCAATAATTCACGTAATACAGGAAATGAAAAAACAGGGGCGAGGTAAAAATCAGGCTGTCACAGCGATCCAGTATCCCGCCATGCCCGGGAATCAGGCTGCCGCTGTCTTTGATTTCCAGATCGCGTTTGATCGATGAAATCACCACATCTCCAATAAAGCCGGAACCGCTGATGAGTAATCCGGCCAGCAGACTGAATTTCAGCGACAGGGGTGTCAGATAAGGCCCCAGCAGTGTCGAGACGAGGGCAATCGACAGTACGCCTCCGATAAATCCTTCCCAGGTTTTATTCGGACTGACCTTGGGAATAATTTTATGGCGCCCGAGCAACTTGCCCCAGATATACTGGCAGACGTCGTTGAGTTGCGTCATCAGCAGCAGGAAGATCACCAGTCCCATGTCCCCCGCTGCCTGGTTCTGAACAGGTAGTACCAGCAGATAGGCAATATGACTCAGGCAGAAGACCGTCAGCATGACCGCCCAGTGAATAATCCCGGCTGAGTAGATGAAGCCCTTTGTTTCTCCGATCAACACCATCCGCATCGGCAGCAGCAGGAAGATATAGATGGGAATAAAAATGATAAACATGCCATACCAGCCGATGCTGACGAAATAGTATTGAATGGGAATCGAAATGTAAGCCCAGAACAGCACGCGACGGTCCGCCTGGCGGGTCGGGACGATGGAAAAGAATTCTTTCAACGCCAGAAAGCTGATAAATGCAAACAGGATTATGGCCGTTGTCTGACTGACAATCAGGCAGACAAAAATGATGCCGATCATCCACCACCAGGACTGAATCCGCTGACGCAGTTCAGTGTAATCCTTCTGCGGCTTCGCACGAGCCAGGATCAAGCGGCAGGTGGTTGCCGTCAGTAACAGGCCCAGTACGACCAGCATGACATTAAAAGAGTGAGGCGGAATGTTGAACATGCTCAGGCTTCCAGAAACCGGTAGGCAGAAATGGTGCGACGAATGCAGGTGATAACGCAGCCGGCGACGATCACAATCAGAGCGATCAACAGCGTATAGTCAGACTGTCGAAATACGACTTCCAACGCGGTAATCACACAGGCAATTGTCAGAACCGCCATCCGATGCTGTTTGGCCATCGGTCCTTTGAAATCAACGGGCGCGCCGATGCTGGCGTTCAGGGTTCGTATGTAAGCCGTCAGGACGGCGAACAATCCTGTACACCAGCCAAGTTCGCCGCCATAGCTGACGACATGAATTGCATAGCCGGCGGACACCAGAATCAGCGGGTCAGCAACGCGATCGGGGATATCATTGAACAACTCGCCTGACTTTGTACTTTTGCCCCCTTCAACGGCGACCATGCCATCAAACAGGTTGCACAGCAATCGGCATTGAATCATCAGTCCCGCCAGAATCAGCAGCCACCAGTAGGAGTAGTGGGCAAACAACAGAAAACAGGCCGCGGCCAGCAGTGCAAAAAAGACGCTGGTCACCGAAATCTGGTTGGGCGTGATATTTTTCCCGCTCAGATAACGGGCGAATGTATTGACCAGTTTGACATCGCGGACTTTGAGCGGTCGCCGGGCGCTGGGTTCATTCATATTGACTGCTTCTCTGCTGATGAATTCGGAGTAATTTAAACGAGGTAAACAGGCAGAACGAAAAGGCAACGGTTATCGCAGGTAAAATCGTCGCCAGAATGCGGGGCGTGCCCATCACCAGGTGCACGGTATAAAGAAACAGACTGGTACTACAGACAACGATGACCGCAGGCAGCAAAACCTTTCTGAAGGGGTGATGAAACCGGTGAAACAGTAACGTGACGGCGTGTACCATAAACAGGGTGATCAGAAAACTGGATGTGCCCTGCGTCAACCCCGCCACGATCCCTGACTGAGTCGAAGTCTGGGAATTGATGTGATATGCCCAGCCGCCCCACAGGAGAAACGCGAATATCGCCGACAGCCCATTGAAATAGCGCGACGTGCGAACGTACTGATCCATAAAAAACGCAATCCACATCAAGGAACCGAGAGATGAGATCTTCCATGATCCTGACCTAAGTGGATCTGACTGGAATGAGGTTCGTCCTCTGTGGAAGATATACTGGCATGATGGAATGAGTTAAGCAAGCATGAAAGGATCAGATTGCAGGCAGAATTACTGTGCTGCCTCCAGCCGGCGCTTTGATTCTGTAATGGAGCTGATATGATCATGTTGAGCTGAGAGGTAAACAATTCATTCTGCATCTGAAAGCACAGGAATTCATATTCATGTCCGACACCACACTGCCTCCGGAATCACGCCGGATCACGCCGAAATTTAATCTCGCTCTCTTTGCCTTTAATGCCCTGGCCGGGATCATCAAATTCAGTCTCGTCGCTAAAGTGGGCCTCGGCGGTCTGATGCTGACCTCTTTTCTCGATGTCGTGTTGACGATCTGCATACTGCTGCTCGTCGCCTGGTTTTTCAAAGAATTCTGGATCCGGCTGCTTTCCGATCTGTTTTCACTGCGGAAAATTGATTACCAGGAAGCCATCGCCATCGTGCTGGTATTGAGCATGTTGGGGCTGAGTTGAGTTCCCAGTTTTTTCATCAATCACGCACTCACTCAGACGACTCAAGAGTATCTCTTTTGACATCTGGTTCCGCTTCCAATAAGGCAATGCGTGCTTCCAGTGCTTTCACCTGAGTGGTGAGTTGATTGACTACCCCCACAGCGCCGGCCGCCATTGAAAATCCCATTATCGCAAACATCCAGCTAAAGCCTTCCATTTTATCTCCTGATTGAGCAAACACTTCAATTGAAGTCGAGATTAAAATAATTGACTAATATCAGCAGGACAGCAATCACGAAAGCAAAGGCGATCGCCAGACCGATGGGAGTTTGAAAAAAGGATTCCAATCCCACCTGGGCGGAATACACGGTCTGAAACTCGAACCGGTAATTATCCGCGACCACCGGGTCCCGACTGAAGGGAACTTCCACCAGTGCATCGGAAAGCAGTTTGTCCTGATCCTGCAACCGGATACCGATAATATCGTGGATGCCAATCGGTTTCTTAAGTTTCCAGACCAGGCCTTCCGTGGCAGAAGTATTGGGTTTGGCTCCCAGTTTGTAGCCAATGAGATCCTGCGTGATTATCAGCAGTTCGTAATCGGGCAATGCTTCTTTCTGTCTGATCAGCGGAATGTCATGATCGCGGGGTTCCGCGGCGGCATCCAGGGCCGTGACTTTGACCTCTTTTAACCCTTCACTCTGCATGGCAGCGATGACCACACACGCCAGGACACTGCCGATGATCACCAGACAACATATCCAGCTGGTGATTTTCCAGGGAGAGACTGATGATTTCACTGCCTGCGGGTCTGGCTGCTGCGAATCGGATTCCGGTTCGTCTGTCATCTGATTTCACTTTATCATGTATTGATAGCTGACGATTTCACCAGTTCATCTTACCGGTCAAATTGGAACGAGTACAGATCACACTCCTGCAATTCGAATTTCAGACGAACCGGCTGGCCGGCGAGTGCAGCCAGATCGGGGGTATTCTTCCAATGTACGACTCCGTCAATTTTGTCACCAATCACCGGTCGGCAGTCCTGCAGGGTGAAGCCGGGAATCGGGCTGCCACCCGGTTTCTGAACCTCGACTTTCAGACTGCCGGCAGCACTGGTGCTGAAGTTCAACTTCAACTGACTGCCTGCAAAAATGAGCGGCTTCGTCAACAGGCTGCCCGGTTGCGAACCGGCGTTAACCGAGACGAATCCATCGGTTCGCAATACGTAACGATCACCGCTGCGATGGTAGATCGACATTTCTGTGGGACCGGTGGGCAGGACATTTAATGCCACATAATTGGCACGATTCTTCCACTGCTGTGGATCAAGGCCGGGCCGGATGAACGCATGGGTGAAGAGTCGGTCATATTTTTGAGAACCGGCACGAGTGGTCATAAACAGGATGTCGGTCGCGTTGACGTCCTGCTGATTGTACTCGGGTGCATCCCCGCGACCGGGTACAAAACGGGTAGGTAGAGCGATGTAAATATGAGGTGCCCGGAAGTAAGGATGAGTCTGGTTCGTATAAAGGTGCTCGCCCGGCCGATTGGGGTTGAGCGCAACCGGCTTAGTCCAGTGTTGAAAGTCCGGGCTCGTCGTGCGGCTGATGCTGCGTAAGCGTTCGGGATCGGTCCACGTACGAAAATAGCAGACGTATTTCTGTTCCGCCTCAGACCAGAACGCGACATTGGCAGAATCAAAGGCGTGGCGCCACTCGGGCTGATAGGGAATCACTTCCCCCTGCTGCGTCCACTGAATCCCATCGGGCGAGACAAATGCGAACAGCCCCCGCCCCTGTTCTTTCAAACCCCGCTTATCTCCCGGTCCGGGATAGCCCGCCAGCGCCTTGTAACGTTCCGCAGGTTTCACGTCGGCGCGCGTGTCGAGAAAGGGTGTGAAGTTGGTCAGAAAGGGAGGCTGCTTTGCGAGAATCACGTTGTTTGTTTTGGTGCCTGCCACTTCATGCAGGCCCAGTTCCGGGAACTCCCATTCGTGACCATCCTGACTGACGGCGTAATGCACGGTTTCACCCGGGTGCCCGGTATGTTTATCGCCCTGGTAATCCGGATCGGAGCCGCGCCACCAGGCCTGGAAGCGGTCTCCGTTTTTAATGACCGTGATCATGTGTCGCACGGGGAGAGGAGACCGGGGACGTGGTGCTTTGACAGGCTGATGCAGTTTCAATGTGACGTCATCAAGCTGGTCAATCAGCAGTCGGTCCACGAACAGTTCCCGGCGGGAACCAATGTCAACAGGCTCTGCAATGGCTTCGCTGCTCAAGACGCTCAGCAGTGCGAGAGTGATTAACTTCAGTGCATCACCAGAGGGATTCCGTTTCATAAAACACAAAGCCTTTCAAACACTTTAAGCCATCGGGAAAAACTGAACTCCCAGCAGAACAACGATCAAGCCGACAATGCCCATCAGCGCGGTCATGGGGCTGATAAATTTCAGGGTTTCGCCCTCGGTCATGCCGCTCATTTTTCCGATGACCCAGAAACCGCTGTCATTCATCCAGGAGATCGGCTTGGAGCCGCAGCCGATAGCGAGTGCCAGGTAGACCGGATGAAAGCCGAGTGTCGTGGATTCGGCAATGCCCCCCAGAATCCCGACGGTGGTGATCATGGCGACCGTCGATGAGCCCTGGGCAGTGCGGATGGCGGTAGTGATCAGAAACGCCAGCGTGACCAGCATCAATGGAGAGACCTGCGGCAGAGATTCGATCAGGAAACTGACACCGGTCTGCTGCAGTACGCTGCCGAATGCACCTCCTGCTGCGGTGATCAGGATGATCACGCCCCCTGTGTACAGCGCTGTCTGGATCGATTCCGACAGTGCTGCCAGTGAGGATTTTTTCTGGCGGATGAGGGTCCAGAGTGCGATGACCGTGGCAATACCCAACGCGATATTTTTGTTTCCCAGCGTGGTAATCAGGTTTTGTGACTGCTCCGAAAGCTGGCTGCTGATCGTTTTAAATTTGAGCAGGGTTGAGCCGGCGATGAGAATGACGGGGAGCAGAATTGGTAACAGCGATAACCAGAGCGGCGGCAGATCTTCCATTTTTGTGTTCGCGAGTTTCTGCAGATCTTCCTGGGTGACATCGGCTGAGTCACGAAAGGGGAGTTCAAAGTGTTTATTAATCAACGTGGCGTAACCGAGTCCACACAGAGCGGTGATGCTGCCGACAATCAGGCCGCCCATCATCATCGTGGCGATATCGACATTCAACTGCTCAGCAACGAACAGGGGACCCGGAGTTGGCGGAACGAGGGAATGGGCCATCGTGCCCCCGGTGACAATCGCGAGCACGTACAGCAGGTAGTTCTTACCGGTGCGGATCCGCATCGC
This sequence comes from uncultured Gimesia sp., assembly GCF_963972345.1. Taxonomy (NCBI): domain Bacteria; kingdom Pseudomonadati; phylum Planctomycetota; class Planctomycetia; order Planctomycetales; family Planctomycetaceae; genus Gimesia; species uncultured Gimesia sp. Next base: position 10,751 of record NZ_CAXAVM010000046.1, read on the forward strand.
TTTTCCCAGCGGAATGAGCAGGTAGAAGACCGTATCAAAGAAGACGGGAATCGCCAGCAAAAAACCACTGGCCATGAAAGCGACGGGCGCCAGCTTCTCGCCGACAAACTGAATGGCGGAGCGGACAATGCGTTCGGCGGCACCACTTTCGAGCAGACACATGCCGATGATGGCGGCGAGTGCAATCAGAATACCGATCTTGGCGCAGGTCGAGCCAAAGCCGGCAGCCACGCGTTCGCCCACGGATTGTCTGCCTTCCGCGATTGCTGAGTTGTAATGCGTGGGTGTGATGGCAAAGTCGTCCAGGCGGATCGGGCGGCTGGCACTGTCATCGCGGACACTCAGTTCGGCAATAATGATGCGTTTGTTGTCTTGAGAGAACCGGGCGGTGACCCGCTGGACTTCGGTCTGGGCAATGGGAATCAGGGGGAAGCGGGGTTGTTCGGTCCCCATGATCATCAGCATCATGCCGGGCTGCAGGCTGCCCGTTTTCTCGACCTGGAGGATCAGACTGCGATTGTCTTCGCTGACCTCGAGGATTTTAAAACTGTTCTTTCTAAGTGCCGTCTCTTCAATCTGTTGTACGGGCGTCAGCACGCCTACACAGAGGGCACCTGCCAGCAAAGCCAGAAAGGCATGCAGACGAAAAAACAGGACGCCACCAATCACGATGGCTACCCCGGATAAAATGACAATAATGACCCAAGCGCTCAGTTCCATTATTCAACCAGTCCGGATTTTAGTACAGATTCGATTACTTCAGATTAATTTACGAAAATCACCTTTTTCTCGACACATTCAAAGTTAAGAAGGGTTTAATAGCCAGTGTCCCTGATTGCAGTCATCTCACCCGGTCGCAGCGGATCGAAACGTTCGACCTGGATGAAATGGCTGATAAACTGGATGCATTCTGGAAGTCAGCAGCTTTTGACTCACTCTGACTCCTGATCGAAAACAGGAACCATTTCCCCGGCTTTTTTTACAGGTCAAACGCCATGATGAGTTTTACCCGAAAGCGAACGATTCAGACTGCCTGCCTGTTTCTCGTAACACTGTCCGTTCCATTATGCCAGTCTGCGTCATTCGCAGCAACAAAGAGTGCTGATCAAACGGACAAACGGCAGAGAGTCGACGCCGTTACCATGGCAGAAAAGATCGATCAACTGCTGGAAGCGGAACTCAAAAAAGCGAATATCACGCCGGCTCCCCTGGCGAATGACGAAGACTTTCTGCGTCGTATCACCTTCGACCTGGCGGGCCGCAAGCCTTCGACTTCGGAAGTCATTCTGTTCGGCCTGGACGGGAGCCCCGGCAAACGACGGGCCGTGATTGATGATCTGTTGAAATCAGACGAGTACGGTGTGAACTGGGCCCGCTACTGGCGGGATGTGATTTACCTGCGGGCCACCGATGCCCGGTCACGGATTAACCAGAATGAATTCGAAGAGTGGATGACAACCCAGCTCAATCAGAATAAGAGCTGGGATCAGATTACCACAGACCTGCTGACCGCCACCGGCGATGTCCGCGAAAATGGGAATACGGCACTCATCTTTGCCCATCAGGGCGATCCGGCTGAACTGGCGGCGGAAACCTCGCGGATCTTCCTGGGAATTCAGATTCAATGTGCGAACTGCCACGACCATCCCACGGACAAATGGAAACGGAACAGCTTCCACGAGCTGGCCGCCTTTTTCCCACGCGTGCGGGTTCGCCCGGTCCGCGATGCCACGCCACGTACGTTTGAAGTGGTTTCCATGGATCGGGGTACCGACGGCAATCAGTATGCTCAACGGATGAAGATGCTGCAGGACCCGAGCATGCTGTTTCGTTTGTATGATAAGAACCGTGACGGGAAGCTGACCGAACAGGAAGTGCAGCGCACCCGCATGGCCCGCGGTTTTGAACAGATGGTTGCCCGGGGGGATAAAGATGGTGACAAGGCGCTGACGGCGGAAGAAATTAAAGGCATCCCGGCTCCCGAAAACATGCAGCGGTTCATGACCGAATACCACATGCCCGATTTAAATGATCCGACTTCAATGGGCAAAGTCGTGCAGCCGGTGCTGTTTGTCGGCACCAAAGCCCCTGAAGGGCTGGACGACATCGAACGGCGTGAGACACTCTCGAAATTTTTAACGACGCCTTCCAATGTCTGGTTCTCACGGGCGATCGTCAATCGACTCTGGGCAGAAATGCTGGGAGAAGGCTTCTATACGCCCATCGATGACATCGGCCCGGAACGCAGTGCCGTCTACCCCGAAGTTCTGAATACGCTGTCAGAAGGTTTTACAGCCAGTGGCTACGATCTGAAATGGCTCTGCAAAACGATCACCAACACACGTGCCTACCAGCGTGAAATGCAGAAAAAAACCGAGCAACAGCATACGCCGTTCGCAGCCCAATCTCCTACACGGCTGCGGGGAGATCAGATCTTCACAGCGATCACCCAGGTGTTCGGCGTTGATGAACTGCAGACCAACCGGAATATCGGCAACAGGCGCTACCAGGCCAGCCGTTCCGCCCGCGGGCAGTTCAGCTCACTGTTTACTTACGATCCTTCCACTTCGCAAGATGAGATCACAGGTGATGTCCCGCAGGCATTGTTCATGATGAATTCGAAAACCCTGAACGAGATGCTGGGAACCGATCGGAATACGAAACTGGCCCAGATTGCCAGGGACTTTAAAGACGACAATGATGCGATCCAGGAACTGTATCTGCTGACACTCTCACGCGTGCCCGGCAAGGCAGAATTAGAAATCTGTCAGAACTACATTCAGGAAGCAGGCAACCGGAATGACGCGCTCGAGGATCTGATGTGGAGTCTGTTAAATTCCAGTGAGTTTATCACCAAACGCTGAACGATTCCCGACAGGCGTTTTGTAACCAGTATACTTTTCAATCAATTCCCCCTCAGTATGAGGAGTTCGTTATGAGTCTTTATCACCATCAGCAGGTTCAGGCAGTCCGGGGCGGTTTTTCGCGTCGCAGCTTTCTCCGCAACGTTTCCATGGGAGCACTGGCGGCAGGCACACTGAGTTTTCACGATCTGATGAGTGTCTCCGCCGAAGAGCTCCGCAAACAGGGGCGTGCGATGATCCTGTTATGGATGTCCGGTGGCCCCAGTCAGTTTGAGACGTTTGATCCAAAGCCGAACACGTCAAGCGCCGGTGACAAACAGGCGATCAAAACCGCGGTTTCCGGCATTGAGATTGCCGAAGACTGGATCAACACGGCAAAGGTCATGCAGGATATCGCGCTGATTCGTTCCATGACCAATAAAGAAGGCAACCATCAGCGGGCCACCTACCAGATGCATACGGGTTATGCCCCTTCCGGAAGTGTCAAACATCCGAGCCTGGGTTCGAACATTACCCGCGAAATCGGCGACCGCGAACTGGATATCCCTTCCATCGTCTCTGTCGGAGCAACCGAAGGGGCCGGGTTCCTGGGAGTGGATTATGAACCGTTCAATATTAACAACCCGGGGAATATTCCCGACAATGTCGCAGCCACCGTGACCGACAAACGTTATCAGAAACGCCTGGGCCTGCTGGGTCGGCTGGATACCGAATTCGCCAGTCGCGGCGGTGAAGTGGTTGTGAAAAATCACAAAAAGATTTACGACAAGGCTGCTTCGCTGGTAATGAGCCCGCAAACCAAAGTGTTTGACTTGAGCGAGGAATCGGCAGAACTGCGTCGCGCATATGGTGAGAACAACTTCGGTAAAGGTTGCCTGCTGGCAAGACGACTGGTGGAAGCGGGTTCCACGTTTATCGAAGTCCGTTCGAATGGCTGGGATAATCACGCTGATATCTCGGAAACCCTTTCTCCGCGTGCCCGGGAAGTGGATACCGGGATGGCTGCTTTAATTTCCGATCTGAAACAGCGGGGCATGCTGGATAAAACCCTGGTCGTCTGGATGGGTGAATTCGGCAGAACTCCGAAAATCAATGCTCGCGCCGGTCGCGACCATTACCCGCGTGTCTTCTCAGCCGCTCTAGCAGGTGGTGGCGTCAAAGGAGGACAGGTCATCGGATCTTCCACCAAAGACGGTTCCGCTGTCCAGGACCGACCGGTCGAAGTGACCGACCTGTTCTGCTCGATCTGTCAGTCCTTACAGGTTGAACCGCGCAAAGAAAACATGAGTCCGCTGGGACGTCCGATGAAAATCGTGGACGGCGGGAAAGTCGTCAGCGAACTCTTTTCCTGAACTTCATTACGGAATCTCTCAGTCCAGGCTTATGCTCCGGAAGTGGCTGCTTCACTGAGGGCTTTGGCCTGGGCTGCGGAGGTATCCATTGAAAGCGTAATGGTGACGGACCAGCGTCCGTGTTCGTCAGCGACAAACTCCCAGTGTGGGATTACCACCGAGCTCTGATGGACCAGTTCGTAACCACCTTCGGACTGACTGATAGTTTCAATCGGAAACGTCCAGATACTGGCAGGCGCGGAAAGATCCAGGGCCGCATCCAGTCCCAGCCATTCATCAACCAGGCCGATGCGATCTGTCTTTTCCAGATCGAGTTTTGATTCGAGCTGCCCTAGTTGTTTGCCCAGATGATTGTAGTAGTAGCGGTCACTGGCTCCCGCGGCCATGCCGGCAAAGTTGAACTCGACGCCAAAATTCAGCGGAACTTCAGCGGGCAGATGTGAGAGTTCGTAATGGATTTCCAGTGAACCCGAGGCATGTTTTGTGAGCGAGACGGTTTTTGTCAGTTCGATTTCGTAAGGGCCGACATACCCTTTGCGAACCATACGCACTTCGCAGTCATCATCGGTTCGTTTGAGCGAGCTGAGGTAAACGCCCTGCGCAAAATCGCCGACTTCGCCGCCCCCCTGAATGACGGTATCCAGATCGACGCCCGGCTGAAAGAAGTGATCTACCAGTGATTTACGCGGGGTATGATCGTACTGCAGTTTTTTCTCAAGGCCCGGTTGTTTGAACCGGACGGCATTATGAATTTTGCCGATATCCTCTCCATTCTGGGCACCCTGTTTCTGTTCGAGGGCGGCTTTGCGAATGATATCGTGATAGGGTTCAGGACGTCGATCCAACGTCGCCAGCAGGTTATGTTTGGCGCCCCGCACATCCAGTTCATACAGGTGACCGCCCTGCGCCGGGGCGAGGTAAGCGACCAGTCGATTGCTGGCCAGCCTGACTTCTTTCCGGGCATCCAGATTAAAGTCGGCTACTTCCACTTCGAGCCAGCTGGCATCACGGTGGGTAATTTTTTCCAGCAATGTGTCAGCTGAGATCAGATGTTTGTAAATCGCATTCCGCAGGTGAGGCAGATACAGGCCCCCGAAGGCACCATGCCAGTATGGGCAGTTACATTGAGCGCGGTACAACTCGGTCCGGGCTTCGTGCAGTGCCGGCAGGTCTTCTGCATCGACGCCGGTCTCTTCCAGGCTCTGCAGTCGGTTGCTGACCTGCAGCATCCGCGCATACATCTCATTGAGCTCGGCGTATTTCACACGGAAGTTCCGCCAGAATCCGCCCCGCAGATACGGTTTGAGACGATCAAAGCCCTCGGTTTCAGCAAACTGTTCTTTCAGCGCTGCCAGTTCCAGCTGTCGTTCTGACGAGAGAGCCCACTCATTCATCTCACGGTAACTGGCGTCAGGCAGATAACAGCTGCCCAGTGGAGAGACGGAATCGACCGATTCGGAAAGTGTGGTGACTTTCAACCAGTCACTGTTCTGACGCAACAGATCGAGGAATTTTTTCAGCCAGCCGTCCCGGTAGACATGATCAAAGGTGCCCGGCCAGGCGCCGAACTTTTCGCCATCATCACCAAAAACGACGACTGAGTGAGGATGATGGTCGGCGATCTCTTTCAGATAATGAATCGTTTCCACGGGATCGGTGAAGGGAATCTGGTAGCGGAGTGTTTCATTGTCCGGGAAAATCTTAAGCAGGCGGCCTTCATCTTCCGAGAGATAGTAGCCGTGCATTTTTTCTGCGCGAACGCCAGCGGCACTGAAATGGGAATCGTCCAGCAGGGTGTATTCCATGCCGGCATCAACCAGGTCGGAGACAAATGACTGTTCCCAGACCCGTTCGGGTACCCACATTCCGCGAACCGGCGTTCCAAACATTTTTTTCAGGTAATCGGAATAGGCGGTGATCTGTCCGATCCGGTCGCAACGGGGAATGCCCGCCAGAATCGGTTCATAAAAGGGACCACCCAGAATTTCGACCTGCCCGGATTCCGCCAGTCCACGAACCCGGTCGATGTATTCCGGATGCGCCTCGACAAGCCATTCCATCAGGCTACCTGAGGTATGCAGAGAAAAAGGGATATCAGGGTATTCTGATAAAACGTCGAGAAATGGTTGATAGCTGTTTTGATAGGACTCTTCAAAAACGCCTTCAAAATTCCCAACGGGCTGATGGTTGTGAATGACTAAAACAAGCCTAAGTCGACAGCCCATGGGCCGCATCCTTTCATCCGTGTAATACACAGAACTTTCGATTACGCTATATAACGGAACGGTATCAAATACGTGGCGGGTCGCCTCGCTCCCTGCGTTAAGCGCTGTAACAGCAGGACTTGAAACGATTCTGGCTTATCTTAAAGCCAATCTTTTTGTAATCATAGAGGACTTTTCCCGATAATAAAATCCAAGTCCCCTTAAAATCGACACGAACAACGTTGAAAATACCACTGGAGCAAGGGCAATTGTTAAAGCAGGTAAGATTTCGCCAGTCTGATTAACTGGGATAATTTGAAAAGCGAAAATTAACCCCCTCGCTTCCCGAGCGAGTTTCCTGCGGCTTGGGCCCCACTGAAGTGGTTTCAAAAACGGTAAAATGCGTTCAGCAACCCAGCTGCTTCCTGAGTTGTTCCAGCGCCTGTTCGGGATAAACCGGATTGATGAAGGCGTTCGAAGCCAGTTCAAATCCCGCCAGATGGGACAGTCGAGGATAGATCCTCAGACTCCAGGTATAGCCGTCCTGTTCACTGGTATCATAAGGAGGTGTCTGGATCACATAATTGAGATCGTGGCGTCCGAGCAGCGATTCCAGAGCAGATAACAGAAGGCGGGTGATACAGGCCAGATCATCGAGTTCCTGGTCGCTGGACTGGTCGAAGTGGGTTTTCAGAGAACGGGGAATGACCCAGGTTTCAAAGGCAAAGCGACTGGCGTAGGGACAGATGACATCAAAATATTCCGAAGACATCACCCGTTCGGGATAACCGTCGGACGAGTCCCGGGTAAAGTTTTCGAACAGAGAGTAACCATGTTCCAGCTGATAGGCGCGGGCCGCGATCACTTCCTGCCGGAGTGCCTGCGGAATGAGATGGCTGGCCAGTAACTGTGAGTGCACATGTCCCAGTGAAGCACCGCCCAGGATACCCTGATTTTTGAAAATGATGGCGTAGTTGAGACGGGGATCTTCACGATGAGTGGCAACCCGCTGTCGGTAAGCCTGGAAAATGTATTGAAATTGCGTCGGCTCAAGCCGCGTGACGTGTGTCTCAAACTGGGGACACTCGACGATGACTTCATGCACGCCATATTCATCTACCTCAGAGACGGGAGTCAGCGCGGGATACTTGTTGGCAACCACGCGCAGCTTCCAGCCTGGCTGGTTGGCTTTCGTCTCAGGGGGACGGATGGCAAACAGTTCCGGCGTGGTCTCGGATTCTTTCCCTTCAGCAAACGGGTCAGAGTCGATCTGTTCCTGCGTAGGGATGTACTGACTGGCGTTGTCAGAAATCTTAATCGGTCGTCGGGCACGTTCCGGCGCAAAGATGGTCGTAAAACCTGTGAGAGGGTCGGTTCTGATCTCTGACATCGATTCCCGTCATCAAAGGAGGATAGAAGAGGGTCAGTCTGCTGATCTGTTAATGAGTGGCGGACACGGACTCGCTGTTTTTATTTCGATAACTGCTGGCCCGCTGATAAACGGACAGGTAGTTTTGGGCGCTCTGCTTCCAGGACCAGTCTTTTGTCATGCCGTTACGAATCAGCTGATTCCAGAGCGGTTTATCGTAGTAGGCAGCGATGGCACGCCGCATCTGTCGATAGAGTACCGTCGCATCAAAGTGCCAGAAAGAAAATCCGTTGGCAGTCCCCTTCTCCAGATTCTCAGGGTGGGCATCCACGACGGAATCGGCCAGGCCCCCTACTTCATGGACGAGGGGGACCGTGCCGTACAACAGGCTATACATCTGATTCAGTCCACAGGGCTCAAACTGGCTGGGCATCAGAAAGATATCCAGGCCCGCTTCGATCTGATGTGCCAGCCCTTCATCGAAGCCGATATAAGTGGCCACTTTATCCGGGAAACGTCTTGCGAGTTCAGAAAAAGACCTTTCATGCCGGGGGTCGCCGGTTCCCAGAAAGACCATCTGGACATCGGTGGCCAGCAGGTTTTCGGCAGCGTCGAGTATCAGGGAGAAGCCTTTCTGATCGGTCATGCGGGAAATTGCTCCCAGCAGGGGGACATCCGGTTTTTGTGGCAGTCCCATGCGTTCCTGCAGCGCTGCTTTACACTTCGCTTTGCCGTCCGCGATTGTCTCGACGTTATAATGGGCGGCCAGATGCGGATCGATTTCGGGGTTCCACTCGCTGGTATCCACGCCGTTCAGAATACCGACCAGTCGATCGGCGTGCGATTCGAGCACCCCATTCAGGCCATAACCAAACCGCTCGGTGCGGATCTCTCTGGCATAGGTCGGACTCACAGTCGTGATCATATTCGAGAAGACAATGCCGGTCTTGAGCAGATTCAACTGACCGAAATATTCCATCTGATGCCGATTGAAGTATTTCCAGTCGATGCCTGTCAGCAGCATATCCCAATGCCAGTACTGTCCCTGGAAGGCCATATTATGAATCGTATAGACGGCGGCTGTTTTTTCAAAACCCGGGCGATGCTGATATTCAATCTTCAACAGCGCCGGTATCAGTCCGGTCTGCCAGTCATTGGAGTGAATAATATCAGGCTGCAGGTTGAGTTGTGCCGTGAATTCCATCACCGCGCGACTGAAGAAAATAAACCGTTCACAATTGTCCTGATAATCACGTCCATTTTCATGATAGAGTTCCGCACGATCGAAATAACGTGGCTGATCGACCAGGTAGACACTCACTTTCGAATCGGGAAAAGCTGCTTTCAACAGGCGGGCTTCCACCTGCTTGCTGCCGACAGTGATCATCACTTTTTCAGGACAGACTTGAAAATCATCTGGCGAGAAACCCCGTTTGGCCGTCGACTGGGGATAATAGGGCAGAAACAGGCTGACTTCATGCCCTTCTGCTGCCAGCGCTTTCGACAAAGCCGAGGCCACATCGGCCAGTCCGCCTGTCTTGGCAAATGGAATCGCTTCTGAACTCGCAACGACGATTTTCATAAATTCCCCATCTATTCGGATCATAAATCCTGCTGAATGTCTACAATGTTTTGTAGCATTCTATACGTAATCAACGCTGAAAATAAATGGACCTGATCACGGGAGTTATGGTGATTCCCTGAATTCGCCGCACCTTTTCCGAGAGATCTTCGCATACCTGAACTCAGAAATCGATTGGATTACGAATCAGGCTCAGGCTGCCATTCCGTTTGTCTTCTGCCCGGTTCTGGTTTTACCTGTTTGTACAGTAAAATTCGCTGACTTCTCGTGCAAAATAGCGAATGTGTAATTGCAGATCAATTTCAGTTTCGTGATAGTGTCTTATTCAGAGCTGGATTGACACGTTGTCCGAAATGGTTCACACGCTCGCTGGCGTGCTCGCCTGCCCTGGATGACCTGTCAATTCAGGATTGATGACCAATAATATCGTTTCGTTTACGCAATGCCATCGCCCTGGTATGCACTTTTCAACCATTACAGGCTGTTTATCGCAGCTGGTCGTCTACCAGAATCTGTAGATTGCAGCGAATCAGAAATACGAATCAGAATTTCCATTCCCATCATGAATGACCCGTTAAACGTGGAGAACCAGACCGAACCAGCAGGCCCCCCTGCCAAGGCGACACAGAAACATCCAGCGGATGTATCTGACTCACAGTCGTCTCATCGCATCCACCATGATGCTTTTACCTGGGAATTGCCGGCGGAAGAAATTACGCTGCGCATTCGCTGGTTTGGCCTGTGTGTCGGCTATGTGCTGGTCAATTTTGGCGGAAACAGTTCGGCCATCCAGGTTCCCCAGTTGAACTGGATTCTGACGCTAGGCGCCATTTACGCCCTGGCCGATACCTGGTTCAGCTTTCGTGGCCGCGTCTTCCTGGGTGAATGGCCGCTGATCATTTCGGTCATGGAAGCATTGTTCATCGGCCTGCTCTGTCATTACGACGCCGGGCTGAACAGTCCGTTCCGCTTTTATTATCTGCTGTCGTTGATTGTCTGTTCCATCCGTCATTCGTCTCTCATCGCGTATCTGACACTGGGACTGCATCTGATCAGTTATTCGACGCTGCTGCTTTCCAGTCCTACCCTTCCCAGTGACTGGCTGACACAACTGTTGTTAATGATTGTCTGGATGGGCTGGGTCGCGTGGGCGAGTATTGCCTTTTCTCAGCTGGTCAAACGCACGAGTATGGAACTTTCGCTGGCCAACTCGCAGTTGAAGCAGAACCAGGAACTGCTGGAAGATCGCATCGCGCGGCGGACCAGCGACCTGCAGGAATCGCAGGCGCTGCTGATTCAGCAGGAAAAGCATGCCGCCTTCGGTCTGCTGGCAGCGGGTATTGCACACGAAGTCGGTAACCCGCTGGCGGGCATCAGTTCCTTGGTACAGCTGCTCAACCGTCATAATAATGATGAATACACGACTAAACGCCTGGATGAAGTCGATGCCCAGCTGCGTCGGATCCAGCGAATTCTTCGCGAGTTGATCGATTTCAGCCGCCCGGCCACGACCGAACGCAATCGCTGTCAGATCAATGAGCTGATTACCGAATCATTGAACATTTCCAAATATTACAAACGGAAAAAAGGCAAAAAGATCATCACCCGGTTCGCAGAAGATCTGCCGATCGTCCAGGTGGTACGCGATCAGCTCGTGCAGGTGTTCCTGAATCTGATCCTGAATGCCATGGATGCGACCGAAGAAGGCGAGTCAATTGAGATTACCACCGAGGCCCGTGCCGGTCGGATTCTCATTACGGTGCATGACAGTGGAGAAGGCATCCGCGAAGAAGATAAAGACAGATTATTCCAACCTTATTTTACCACGAAGGCCAAAGGGACAGGCCTGGGGCTGTTTGTCTGTAAAAATATTCTGGAACATTCGAATTCCGGTACAATTGAAATCGATGATACAGTAAAAGATGGTGCGAGGTTCATCGTCTCCCTCCAGTGTGAGGAATTACAGGGAAAAGCCGATATCCCTCCCGGACCCGCAAAAGAAATTAAATTTGTTACGACTTGAACCGAACGAAGAACAGGACGAATTCCAAAGTGCAACTCAACCGATCTGTGCTGATTGTCGAAGATGAAGAAATCATTCGGACATCGCTGGCGGAATTTCTCACCAGCGAAGGTTATGAAACCATGCAGGCATCTACCGTCGCCAGGGCCCTCGAACTGGCCCGGGACCGGGACTTTAACGTCGCGATCTGTGACGTGCAGTTGCCAGACGGCGATGGCATTGAGCTCCTGCGACGACTGCAGAATATCAAACCGAGCATTTTCGTACTGATCATCACCGCTTATGCGACGGTGGAAAATACGATATCGGCTTTCAAAGCCGGCGCTTTTGACTACCTGGTCAAGCCGGTTATTTTCGACGATCTGTCCCATAAACTGAATCGCCTGTTCGAATACCAGAAAATCTTCTATGAGAACCAGATCCTGAGAAGAGAGCTGGCCCGCAGTCCGGGAATTGAAGAAGTCGTCGGCAGCAGTAAGGCACTGCAGAAACTGCAGAGCACCATTCGAAAAATTGCGGCGACCAATTCGAATGTTCTGCTGTCCGGAGAATCGGGAACGGGGAAAGAACTGTTTGCCCGGTCGATCCACTCGAATGGTCCGAATCGCGAGCAACGCTTCCTGGCAGTCAATTGCGGCATGCGACCGATTGAACTCCTCGAATCTCAACTGTTCGGTTCCGCCAACAGCTCGCTGCAGTACCCTTCCACCGAACAGATTGGCGTGTTCAAAAATGCCGATGGCGGGACCGTGTATCTGGATGAAATCTCTCAACTGCCACTGGGAACGCAGGGCAAACTGCTGCGGGCGATTGAATACGGCGAGATCCTGCCACTGGGCAGTGCCGAGCCGGTGAAAGTCGATGTGCGTCTGATCGCTTCCACCACTCAGGATCTGGCGGAAATGGTCAAGTCGGGCGAATTCGAAGAAGATCTGTTCTATCGCCTGGACGGGATGAAAATTCACATTCCTGCATTACGGGAACGCGTTGATGACATTCCGGAACTGGTCGAATACTTCCTCACCAAGCATTCGCGTAAAATGGGGAAACGAGTCACGGGAGCGAGCAGCGAAACGATTCGCACACTGATGTCAGCCGAATGGAAGGGCAACGTCCGACAGCTGGACAATGCCATTGAACGGGCCGTGATGATGTGTGACGAAACCCTGATCTGTCTGAATGATCTGCCTCCGGAACTGCATCAGAACGAGCCCCCGTTACCGGATGTGGACGATCTGCGACTGGCACTTCGGCATTACGAACGAATGCATATTACGCGCGTATTAAAAGACAGCGCCGACAAACGGGAAGCAGCCAGGCGGCTGAAGCTCGGCCTGTCCAGCCTGTATCGTAAGATTGAAGAACTGGATATTGAGTTAGAGTAATCCGGATTTCCTGCAGAGACGCACCACCCGGTTTAATGGGTGATTTTAGTTTTCGCAGGGACGTCTGCCTGCTTCGCCTGTGCCTGGGGAGGAACGATATAATAGTCGCTGTATCCGGGACCGGAACCGTAGTCATAATCACCAGGCTTTCCGGACTTGACGCTGTTTGCCAGAATGCCGGCCACTTTAATTCCATTGGTCTGAATGATCTGCTGTACCTTACGGATCACCCCGCGGCGGTTTTTGTCAATTCGAACCACCAGCAGCACCCCATCCACAATCGAGGCAATCACCGAGGGATCGCTGACGACAACCAGGGGAGGTGTATCGATCAGAACGTAGTCGTATTCCTTACGCAGCTGATTTACCAGTTCAGAAAACGCACGCGACATCAGCATTTCAGAGGGATTTTCCGGCAGCATGCCCGCTGTCAAAATTGAGAGATGACTGACGCGGGTTTCCCGAATCGCCGTCTGTGCATCGATCTCACCGGTCAGCACATCACCCAGGCCAACCGAATTAGCCAGACCGAACAGTTTATGAATGGTCGGCCGTCTGAGGTCGGCATCGACGATCAGAACTTTTCGGCCCGTCTGCGCAATCGCCAGTGCCAGGTTGGAAATCGAGGTCGTTTTACCGTCGCCGGGCTCCGCACTGGTCATCTGCAGAACTTTCGCGCCGCTGCGATCCGTTTTTAACAACAGGGAGGTCCGCAGTGAGCGGAAGGCCTCTGCTTCGCGTGAAGCGGGGCGATAATAATACCATAACGCGGGAGCGAATTCGCTTTCATCAACGGCAGCATCGCTATCTGCAAAGCATGGAACTTCTCCCAGGATGGGCAGATGCAGTTGATTCCGAATTTCATCAACCGACTTCATCGTGGTGTCCCGCATTTCACGGAAGTAGGAAAACGCCAGGATCAGCCCCAGGCCTCCTGCGGCACCGGCCATCAAAAATTTCAACTGGCGTTTAATCACGAGTTCATCTTTGACCGGAGCCAGCTGAGTCAACATGTAACCGCTGTTGCCTTGTGAAACTCTTTCGACCAGTAACTGTTTGAAAATGTTATCGCGCTGTGATTTGAGCTGGGCAATTTCCTCATTGTAAGACTGATCGATCACCTGAAAGTTTCCGACCTTCTTGGCCAGTTCGCTCTCCTGGGTGAACAGCTTTGTCAGCTCCAGTTCCCGGTTCTCCAGTTCTTTGAGCTGTTGCTCCATGGACTTGAGATACACATTCACGAAATCCACGTCTTTGGTTTCTGCGACCTGAAATTCACCTGACTCCAGATTGTCAGCGGAAATATCAAGTCCCTGGCGACGATAGAGATTGATGATCGTTTCGATGCTGCGATTGACGGCATCCAGGTCGGGATGATTTTTCTGAAAGTCGCGTTCCAGTCGATTCTTTTAAATCAGCAACGGCATTAAATGTGTCTCTAATGCCGTCCGCGCACGGTCTAACTGACTCGTTCCGGGTGTGGCAAGATGATGACCTTCGCTGGCATTGCCGTTGGCAGCCTGCCCCCGGGTTTGTCCCATCAGGTACTGCTGCGCCAGCAGTTCGAGTGTCTCTTTGGACTCACCGCTGGCTATGGCTGCCTTAAGGGAATCGATTTTTGATTTGAGTTCCGTCAGTTTCAGGAGGTTGAGTCGGCGTTCATTGTCGATGGCTTTGACCCGTTCCTGATGCACGTTGGTACTGCCGGCGACCGCTGCTTCCGAACCAGGTGTACTCTCCCAGTAGAGCGGTGCATTTTCACGGAATTTTTTGTATTCGTTTTTCTTGAGTTCCAGCTCTGCGGCAATCTGTTTCTCCGCCTCTTTCAGTTGCTGGATAATGTCTTCGGTGTTTTCCTCGCGGACTTCGTGCAGATACCGCTTGTAGGCGTCAACAATAGCCTGGGTGACGGTCCGGGCATCTTTGGCGTTCGGGTTTTCATAGGTAATCGTCAGGATGTTGAGGAACGCGCGATCGTTACCTGAAATTCTCTTGACCTTTAAGGTATCGATAATATCCTGGGTCGGGTCCTTTTCGCCTGCCAGGGAAGGCAGCTGATTGAGCCTGGCTTCCTTAACGGCTTCACCCACGATCCGCGGACTCTTGATGACATCAATGTGTGCCGTCAATTCACCAAAGGTCTGGATTTCTCCTTCTTTAATCGGCACCGGGTTTTTCTGTGAGACCTGGATCTTCGTATCTGCTGAAAAGATGGGGCCGAGTTTCATATACGCGGCCTGGCCTAGTAGCAGGCCGGCAGCCAGTCCCAGAACCAGCAGATATTTATTGCGAAGCAGGAGCCTAACGATATCCACACCCGGACCGGAAGAGTTGATTTCTGCGTTCTCTTCCATGCCATCGATGGCAAAATCGGATTGCTGATCCAGAGGTTGAAAGTCTGTGTTCACGACAGCGGGTCCTGATCTATTTACTCTGCGAATGCATTAATGATGTGACGAAACGGTTTTTCTGAGAGTCAGGCTGGCTGATTAACAGCCGCCCCGGCATTTTTTTGATTCAGCACTGGTGGTACCTGCATACCAGTCAATGGTTCTCCGCAGGCCTTCTTCGATTTCCACAACAGGTTCGTAACCCAGGTCGCGTTGAGCAGCGGAAATGTCTGCCCAGGAATGTTTGACATCGCCCGTGCGTGCAGGCTGGAAATCAGGATCGTAAGGCTTGTCCAACTGATCACAGATAAATTTCAGCAGATCAATCAGATTCAACGAACTGCCACAGGCGGCGTTATACACGTTTCCGGAGACTTTATCCGCGGGTGCCTGGGAAGCAAGGATATTCGCCTGAACCACATTGTCGACGAAGGTAAAATCGCGAGACTGCAGGCCATCACCGAAAATCATCGGACGACGTCCTTCCAGCAATGCGGAGGTAAACAGCGGGATCACAGCCGAATAAGGACTGCCAGGATCCTGGCGGGGACCAAAGACATTAAAGTATCGAATGCGAACCGTTTCCAGGTCGTAAGAATTGGCAAAGGCCTGGCAGTACAATTCGCCAGCCAGCTTGGCAGCGGCATAAGGTGAAAGGACTTCTGGTGTCTGACCTTCGTGTTTGGGCATCTGTGCCTGGTTGCCGTAGGCACTGCTGGAACCGGCATAGACGACGCGCTGCACACCGGAGCGGCGGGCGGCATCGAGCACATGGATGGTTCCGGTCACACAGGCTTCATGTGTATCGAGAGGATGTTCCACGCTGCGGGGAACAGAGGCCAGCGCTGCCTGGTGAAACACAATCTCCACGCCAGCGGTTGCCTGTTCGACGGCTGCCAGATCCCGCAGGTCTCCCTGTACGAACTCAACATCGTCTTTAATGTGTTCCAGGTTATGTAGTGCGCCCGTACTTAAATTATCGAAGACTCGCACACGATGACCGTCCTTAATCAGACGTGTCGCCAGATGAGAGCCAATAAATCCTGCGCCGCCGGTCACTAAATAATTTGTCACGATAAATATTCCTGCCTTGATTTTGTTCGGTGGAACCCGCGCTCTACCGGCAGACGCCCGCGCCTGTCAGACGGAGTTCCCGTAACCTGTACCTTCAATGTAGCATTCGTTTCGTGTGTCATTCGTGATGAATTTCAGGGAATTCCCCTGGAAACGATCGAAACCGGTACAAAGCCTGTCTGTTTAAGCATTATAAGCAGGAAATTTCTGTACAACCAAAATAATCTGCAGCTCACACCGAGCGAAACGAACGCGGAGGGCAGGCTTGCGCAGTGGCATCAGGCTTAAAACCGCTATAATCACTACCCGGACCGGAACCTGTAGCAGTCGTAGATATATTGCAGATTATCTCTGTTATTGCAGGAAAATCGTACAAGGTTGAGGCAGATATTTACTTGATGCCCGGTCCGAAAGGTGAAAAGCGGGCGATCATGATGCCTGCGGCGACAGACGCATTGAGTGAATCCACAATGCCGGTCGGCGTCAGCCGGGTAACAACATCACATTGTTCCAATGTCAGGCGGCGGAGCCCCTTCTCTTCATTCCCGATCACGATCAGCCAGGGACGGTCCTGAGAATACGCGGAGACATCCTCTTCGGCATGTTCGGAGGTCCCCATAATCCAGACCCCGGTTTCTTTTGCCTGGGAGATCGATCGACTCAGGTTGGTCTCGACGGCAAATGGAACCGCTTCCATCCCCCCGGAAGCGACATCGTAGACGGTCGCGTTGATGGGCGCGGAACGGTCTTTGGTCAATACAATCCCACGCACACCAAAGAAAGCAGCCGTCCGAAAAATAGCACCGATGTTATGCGGATCCTGAATACAGTCCAGCGCCAGCCAGAGACCGCCTGTCTGTGCATCCTGTCCCGGGTCCGGAAAGAGCTCGCTCAGCGCAGAAGGAATACGTGGTTTGACCAGAGCCACCGAACCTGCCGTGCGACGTCCCTGATCTTCAGACTGGCGGCGGTTCATTTTCTGTGGTGCCGACTTTTTGATGACGACGGGAATCCGCTGGCGGCGCGCTTCGTCGGCGACATCTCCCCAACTGCCCTGCACGGCACCAGCGGTGAGACGGACCTCGGTGACATCAATCGGACGGGTCTGTAAAGCCGCCATGACACTATGTGGATTTTTCAGCTCCAGAGCCACAAGCGCAGATTCCTGAATCTAAGTGGAGAGTAAACTGGCAACCCGACAGCCCGGTGTGCCGGTAGAATGCCAAGGGTAGGCGCTCACTGCGGGAGATTCAAGGAGTGCGCGTCTCAGAATGGTCGTTCTCGCCGAGTTTTTTCTGGGAGTATCTCTGCAGATCGGAGGTTTTAATGCGATTCATGCCCACGGAGGTATCATCCAGTTCCGAGAGCACCCCGTCGTGTGAAAGGCTCATGCGGACAGGCAGCCGCGCGGTAAACGTACTGCCTCGACCAAATTCACTTTCCAGAAAGACTTCGCCGTCAAGCAGCTTGGAAAGCTCGCGAATGATGGATAAACCCAGCCCCGTGCCTTCGTAGGAACGGGTCAACGTATCCCGCGATTCAGAAGAAGTTTTTCCCTGGCGGAATTTTTCGAAGATATGTTCCTGTTCATCCAGGGGAATACCAATGCCTGTGTCTTCTACGATGAGATCCATGTGGTCCGGATCATCCTCGCAGAGTTTTGCTGCCACATGGACACGCCCCCCTTCGGGCGTAAACTTAATGGCATTGGAAAGCAGGTTATTCAGAATCTGCTGGATTTTAATGGAATCCTGAAACAGAATCGGAATCCTCGGGTCGATTTCAGAAGTCAGTTCGATATTCTTTTTATCTGCCAGCGGCAGCATATTGCCTACGCGGCGTTCGATCAGATCTGCCACCGCGATTTCGGAAAGCTGCAGTTCCATTTTGCCGCTCTCAATTTTTGCGAGATCGAGCACATCGTTAATCTGTGCCAGCAGGTTTTTGCCGGACATCTGAATGTTACTGACATAGCGTTTCTGCTTCTCAGTCAGATCTTTCGAATTTGCCAGCAGATCACTGAAGCCGAGAATACTGTTGAGCGGCGTCCGCAGTTCATGGCTCATGGTCGCCAGAAACTCGTCTTTGAGTTTGTTCATTTCATACAGTCTGAGGTTGACCTGCGCCAGTTCGTCGACTTTCGTATCGAGATCCGTATTGACGGTGCGCAGTTCTTCCTGCACGGTGACCAGATGTCGGAGCATGCGGTTGAACGCATAGCTCAGTTCTTCAAATTCGTCTCCCGTACGGATGTCAGCCCGCAGATCCAGATTACCGTGCGCAATCTGATCGCTCACATCTTTCAGGTGCAGAACGGGTTTCACAATCACGTAACGCACAATCGCATAAGCGGCCAGCATCGCCAGTACGGCAGTGACCAGAGCCGAAGCCAGGTTGATGGCATTGTTCCAGTTCTGCGCCTGTTCCACTTTCTGTGAAGGAAAGCGAATATTGACAATCCCGATCAGTCCCCCCAGTTCCAGGTCGGGATCATCGCGGAGTCGATGACAGGAAACACAGGATTCCGTCGCGTGGATGGCACCGTAATACTGGAATTTGCTTTCCGCTTCATCGCGGTAGAAAATTTCGTTTTCGCCCTGCTTGATCCGCTCCAGCGCTTCATAGCCGGCACTGTCGATCGGGCGCTCTTTGGAATCCGCATTGGATGGATTCGCTTTAAAGACTGCCCAGCTGTAATCGCCGAGATCTTTGGGTTTGACCGACTGCGCAATTTTTTCAATCAGCATGCGGTATTGATCGTTCGACTCGGACCATTTCCAGTGTTTCTCCAGGATGATCGGTGCCACGAGCAGACGGGCGGAGGTAATGTTCTGATCGTTGAGAACCTGATTGTTCAACCAGGTATTCAATGAAAAACTGGCCGTGATTAATACGAGCAATCCGCCACCAAACAGGTAGCGGCACTTGCGTTCGAGGTTGGTTTCCCCCAGCAGTTTTTTAAAGGCACGATACGACATGGATTACCAGCGGGTATGAGATCCAGACAGATGCTGCGAAGTCACTTTCACATCTCTCAGGTGATCTTAAGCCAAAATTGTCTGAATAGAAAAGCATGATTCGCAAATTCTCACCTCAATTCAGCGAAATTTATCAGAATTCCAGGTCGCCAATGAAGTGTGTGTAACGTTACCTGATGCTGAGCAGGACAGACCATAGAGTTTACGGCTGCATGATCTGACAGCAGGGACAATAAAATGTAGATCGCTGCGCCTGAACGATCCTGAGAATCTGCGCTCCCTTACAGGACGGACAGTTTTGTTCTGCCTGGCCATAAACACGGTGCTGGTTCTGATATCCCCCTGACTGGTTGAGCGCATTTCGATAGGTGCCATCGCCGAGCGTAGATCCTTCATAGCGAATGGCGGTTTTCAGAATCTGTCGCATTGCCTTGTGTAGCGTTTTGATTTCAGCCATTGATAGCTGATCTGCCGTCCGTTCAGGATGAATGCGGCTCTGATGCAGCATTTCGCTCGCATACAGATTCCCGATTCCCGCGATCATTTTTTGATCCAGCAAGGCAACTTTGATGGCGCGACTCGTCTTCGCCAGTCGCTGCTTCATTTCGTTAACCGTAATCTCCAGGGCATCGGGGCCCAGTTTCTGAGGTCCCAGAACTGTCTCCTGTTCCGCCTGGCTGAGCAGTTGAACCGTTCCCAGTCCGCGTCGATCCCAGAACCAGAGCGAACGCCGGGAACGCCCTTTCTGCAGCAGCCACTCCAGTCGCAGATGTCCTGTATCGGGGGGATCAGAAAGTAACATCAGTCCAGTCATCCGTGGTTCAATGACGAACGAATAACCGTTCTCCAGGTCCAGGATCACCCGTTTTGCACGGCGTCTGACGCCGGTGACTGTTTGATTTAAAGCTTTTGACCGAATGGCTTTAATGCCCGGTTTGAGGGAAATGGGTTTACACGGGCAGGGACAGCAGCGAACGTCTTTCAGTTTACGGCCTTCCACGGCATCGCGGATGCCGCGCACCATGGTCTCGACTTCAGGCAGCTCTGGCACGAATATACTTTCTGTATCGAATTAAGCGGTTTTACGCTGTCAAAGTATTTGAACGAAGTGTTTCTATTCTACTACTTGTAACTGTTCTTTGGATGTCAGAGCCAAGCTGAAATAGGAAGACCAAGAAATTTAAGATTATCCTTGACGTCAGCCCAAAGTTGGACGATCCTAATACATAAAGTCCTTAAACTTCCCATCTTGCAGTACGTGCATATCCGAACTGTAAGGTTGTCCGTTAATATGTTGTGCCTATTGGAGAGCGTCCATGCGCCCTAATCACCCTCGCGTCGGCTCCAGTGTTGTTTCCGTACTGGCAACCGTAGTCTGTTTATCTGTCGTACTGGCAGTCACCTTTTACCTGGTAAATCCCCAGTCTGAAATGACTGTCGAAAAAGCACCAGAACAGGTTCAGACTTCTGTCGAATCGCCGCTGGTACTGGAAGAACAGGAAACCGTCGCGGTGACTCCTGCTGCAGAAACGAAACCGGCGGAAGTCACGCCACGCGTTTCACCTGAAGAACAGGTTGCCGCACATCTGACATCGGGGGAATTCGGACAGGCGATTGAAGTCGCTGAAACCGTGTCCAACCTGCAGGAACGTACTCTCTTGCTCAAAATGGTCGTCAAAGCCCAGATGGACTCCGGAGACTTCATGGCCGCACTGGGAACCATCAACCGCATCCCCCTGGATGAAGAACGCACACAAGCCATGGGCGAACGCGCTCAGGCCATGTCACTCGCTGGTGGATCTCAGCTGGCCGACTTTACCGAACTGATCGACCTGATTCAGTCACAGACTTCAGGCGGCTGGATCGACGACGGATCTGGTGAAGGTTCACTCCGTCAGTTTTCTGCCGGGGTTCGCGTTGACCCGAATGGCATGCTGCATCATATCAGCAAACAGGAACTGAAAGGCGAACTGGAAGCACTGGGTGCCAAAGCCCGTAAAGCCAGCCTGAATAAAAATGTGGCCCAAAACAGCCAGCTGCGTCTGATTTCCCTGACCCGTCTGGAAAAAGAAGTGCAGCAGTTGATTGAAGAAGGCCGCTCTCCCGTTGAGACCATGAAAATGCTGGCAGGCCTGACCCGGGTGGAATACGTATTTGTCTATCCGGAAGATCAGGAAATCGTAGTCGCCGGGCCGGCAGAAGCCTGGATTTATAACGAGCAGGGCCTAGCTGTTGGTGTCGAAAGCGGACGTCCCGTGCTGCAACTGGATGACCTGGTAACGATCCTGCGAACGTTCTCGGACAACGGAGAAGAAATCTTTGGCTGCTCTTTCGACCCTCGTGCGGAAGGCCTGGCACGCGTGAAAGAATTTGTCACGCAATCCAATGCCCGTGGCCCGCTCAGTGCAGGTGCCGGCGTGCGGAATTACACAAAACAGCTGAAAGAAAAACTGGGAATACAGGACATTACCCTGTACGGCGTGCCTGATACCTCTCGTGTCGCCCGCGTACTGATTGAAGCAGACTACCGGATGAAACTGATCGGCATCGGTAAAATGGATGCTGGCAAAAACATCCCCAGCTACTTTGATCTGCTGGCACAGGAAAGCAATCAAAGTGGCATGAACCTGGAAGCGCTCCGCTGGTGGCTGACCATGAAATACGATTCGGTTCTGCATAACCCGCAACGCACCGCTTACCAGGTAGTGGGTTCCTCTGTTCTCTGCCAGTCAGAAAATCAGATTGTCACCAAAGAAGGTGAACGGTTACGAACAGGGCAGGCTGAAAAGCTCAACCGCGAATTCGCCGCCAACTTTACCGAACATTACCAGGAACTGGCAGAGCAGGATCTGGTTTACGCCGACCTGCAGAACATTTTCGACCTGGCCCTGGTAGCCGCCCTGATGCGAAATGAACAGCTGGCGAATCGGGCCGGCTGGGAAATGACTGCCTTTGCTGCCAACGGCGCCTATCGCCCGGCTGAATTCGAACCAGCTCACACGGTAGACACGGTTGTCAATCACCGCGTATTCAACGGCAAAGACGTTGTCGTTCAGGTTGCCGGCGGCGTGCGGGTGGATACGAACTCGGTTGTGAAAAATCAGCAGAACCTGAAAGTCTCCCCCGAAGTCGGAGCCGTTTCCGCTCAGTCTAAAGCACCCGCATTGCCCGTGGGTCGCTGGTGGTGGGACCTGGCAAACTGAGCTTCTGAAGTAAAATCAGACCGTAGTAAAATATGATCAATCAAAAAACCGCAGCCTGTTACCGGGCTGCGGTTTTTCTTATTGAACTCCCGATCGATTTCATCGCATGGATTTCACCGCTTGTAATTTCAAAGGGGGATTATTTCACGTAACCTTTGATGCCCACCGATTCCAGCAGCTGGGGGAAATCCCGTGGCTCGGAATGGGCCTGCTGCATGATCTGCTGCAGGTCTTTGATTTTTTCCGGATACTGTTTTGCAAGGTTTTTTGTCTCACCGATATCCTTGCCCAGATCGTAAAGTTCAATCGGCTGATTCATACGGTTCTGCACGGCTTTCCAGTTTCCCTGACGAACCGCACGAGAACGAATCTTCCCTTTCGTGTATTCCCAATAGAGGTACTCATGTTCTGGCTGATCTCCTTTTCCCAACAAGGTGGGCAGAAATGAAATGCCGTCGATATCGACTCCGGAGGGAACTTCTGTCCCCGCGACCTGAGCCAGTGTGGGCAAGACATCCCAGAATGCGATCTGCAGATCAGATGTTTTTCCTGCTGCGATTTTCCCGGGCCAGTTCGCGATGAAGGGAACACGCAGACCACCTTCATACATGGAACCTTTATGACCTCTCAGCGGCGCATTGCCGTTGAAGAAATCGGTCATCTCTTTCCAGGCTCCCCCCTGCCCGCCATTATCGGAAGTGAAAATAATCAGCGTGTTATCACGAATCCCCAGGTCTTCCAGCAGTGTGACGATCTCTCCCACATGATCATCCAGACGCGAAATCATGCCGGCAAATGTCGTCAAACCATCTTCGGAACCGATATAGCCAGGACGGGGATCCGGAATCGGGGTTTTGGGAAACTGTCCGCGGTACGGTTTTTCCGACTCTTCAGGCACTACCAGTTCCACGTGAGGAATAATATAAGGCAGATAAGCAAAGAACGGCTGCGCTTTATTTTTCTGGATGAAGGCTTTGGCATTCTCGTGGATCAGATCGTGAATGTAGCGACCGCGCTGATTGTTTTCGTTTTCCGGCAACATCAGTTTCTTTTCGTTCTGCCAGATCCAGAAGGGATAATAGAAGTGAGCGTGAACCTGCAGCAGCTGACCTGTGAATTCATCGAAGCCCTGATTGCCGGGGCGACCGGGAGTTCCTTCGTAGCCCAGGCCCCATTTGCCGAATGCGCCTGTAGCGTAACCCGCATCCTTAAGCACTTTGGCGACGGTGGGATCTTCGGCGTACAGCAACTGGTTCAGGTCGTTGGCACGCACGGCAGTATGACCAGTATGTTGTCCCGTCATTAAAACACTGCGCGAAGGCTGACAGACCATGGAACCGGCGTAGGCCTGAGTGAACTTCATCCCCTCTGCTGCCAGCTTGTCGATATGCGGCGTTTTGATTTTTTTCTGACCGTAACAACCGAGTTCCGCGTAGCCTAAATCATCGGCCATGATAAAAATGATGTTCGGTTTCTGCTGCTCTGCCGCCTTCAGTCTGACGGGAGTCGAGTGACCCAGACTGCAAATGAGAGCCAGAAGAATTAAGAGTGGGCGAAACATGATGCCAGATCCTTTCGAAGTTTTTGATTTCGTGTTTTTTTGAAATATTTACACGCTGAATTTGCATTCAGAATGCTTTTTAAAAAATCGTTTGAGATTGGTATTGACCGATTCAAAATGAGTTTCTATTCTCCCCGCACCATTGGCGTTCACGCTGATTTCCAAAACATCAAACAGACCATTCCTGATAACATCACACCTCACAATGACCGTTATCAATCCCTTTTTCAACCTTCAAGAATACACTGGTGTCTGCTGAGTGATTTCATTCACTTGGTGGAAAGATCGAATGCCTGATGCACGGATGCTGTGGCATCGATCTTTTTTGAAGCTTTAAAATCGGAGCGTACTTTGAGGCGTGACTGGCTGGTGTGAAACTTATAATGGCGAACAATCGCCTCCCGGAAGTAGTACAAGTCCTTCCCCCCCCTGGGCTACTGCTTCCGGGAATTTTTATGCGCTGTGCCTGATGCCAGTGCGAAACCGGTATCAGGCCAGACGCGCAGTGTCAGAGTTCAGTCTATGACGGGAAGCCATCCATCTTGCCGATGACCACGATGCCGGATTCGGAAACCGCAAAGCCACGGCTTTTATCCGCTTCGAGGTCATAACCGATCTCGCAGCCTTTGGGGATGGAAACTCCTTTATCGATGATCGCATTGCGAATTTTCGCATGCCGCCCCACGTTGACCCCGGAGAACAGAATCGAATTATCGACTTCCGCCCAGCTGTTGACGCGCACGTTCGACGAAATGATCGACTGACTCACGCGGCCGCCTGAAATAATCGAGCCCGCACAGACCATACTGTCCACCGCCTGACCCACGCGGGGTTTATTGCCTTCACTCTGGGCAAACACGAACTTGGGTGGAGGATCGGGTGGCTGATAAGAGCGGATCGGCCAGGTGTTATCGTACAGATTTAACTGGGGATGCACGGAAACCAGGTCCATGTTCGCTTCGTAATACGCGTCGATCGTTCCGACATCCCGCCAGTAGTAACCATCGCCTGTATTTTTATCCTGGAAGGGATAGGCCCGTACCAGGTGGTCATCGATGATCGACGGAATAATGTTCTTGCCGAAGTCATGCGAACTGTCGAGCTGGGTCGCGTCATAACACAAGCGCTCGAACAGGAAGTTCGTGTTGAACACATAGATGCCCATGGAGGCCAGACTTTTGTCCGGGTGACTGGGCATGGGAGCGGGATTGGCCGGCTTTTCTTCAAACTTGACCACGCGCATGTTTTCATCGACGCCCATCACGCCAAACTGGGTGGCTTCATCACGATCGACGGGAATGCAGCCGATGGTCACATCCGCGCCGGATTCCTTATGGTCGCGGATCAGTTTGGAGTAATCCATTTTATAAATGTGATCGCCGGAGAGGATCAGAATGTGTTCCGACCGAGCCCGTTCGATGGTGTAGATATTCTGATAGACGGCGTCTGCGGTTCCCTGGTACCACTGTTCGTCAATCCGCTGCTGGGGAGGCAGAACGTCGATAAACTCATTCAGTTCCCGGCAGAGGAACCGCCAGCCCAGATTGATATGTCGGTCGAGGCTCGCAGCTTTGTACTGCGTCAGAATCAGAATCCGACGCAAGCCGCTGTTAATGCAGTTCGAAAGTGTAAAATCGATGATGCGATATCCGCCTCCAAAGGGGACAGCGGGTTTTGCTCGATCCCGGGTAAGCGGTTCCAGTCGTGATCCCTTACCACCGGCCAGAACCAGGGCCAACACATTTCGCATAACTGTTCCTTCCTCAACATGGAACAAGATCCCTGCGGACTCATTCCCTGATCCATCAATGTATTTTAACAGAGGTTTTTGACGCGCTTAATTGAACAATTCGAACAAAGCACATTCACAGACCAAACGTGAAGGTTTCATTCCCTGCGCTATGAATTGTGCGAACGCTCTCTCTATGTTGTAGCATGCGACGACGATGAAAGGAATTCAAAAAAACAACGTTTTGTCGAAGATCTTTTTTCTCAGACTTTCCGACTCCGCCAGTTTGGCATGCCCCCGGATAGTCTGCTCGACTGGCCACCCCAATTAATGAAGTTTCGATTGTTTTCCGGCCTGCGACTTCTCTCGATTGATTGTTCAATTTATAATTTGTGACATAAGTCTCTCACCTTCCAGCCTGGAGCACACAGCCATGAGTACCACCGACGAAAAACAGACGAAATCATTTTATGACCGTATCAGCCATTCCTATGACATGATCGCCGACTCCAATGAGCATGTGGCCCGGGAAAAAGGGCTGACTGCACTTGCGATTCAGGAGGGAGAATCGGTTCTGGAAATCGGTTATGGCACCGGTCACTCACTGGTGGCGCTGGCAGAAGCCGCAGGCACAACCGGCAAGGTGACAGGCGTGGACATTTCGGACGGAATGAAAACCGTCTCAGAAAAACGGGTCACGGAAGCGGGCCTGGCAGACCGTGTGGAACTGACCGTTGCCAATACGCCTCCCCTGCCCTTTGCGGATGGCAGCTTTGATGTCGTCTCAATGAGCTTTACCCTGGAACTGTTTCCGCTGGATACCATCCCCACCATGCTGGCAGAAATCAAGCGGGTGCTGAAGCCGGGCGGCCGACTGGGCGTCGTCTGCATGGCACTGCCCAAAGATGGCAATCAGGACAGCTTTCTGGAAAAAACCTACAAGTGGATGCACCAGCACTTTCCGCACATCGTGGACTGCCAGCCGATTAATGCGACCCGTTTATTGCAGGATGCGGGCTTTACTCTCAAAGAAGATGACACCATGGAAATCTGGACGATGCCCGTCTCCGTGCTGGTCGGCACGACTCCTGCCTGATCCCTGGTTTCACCACATTCCTTTCCGGCTGGACAGGGGACTGCATTCAATATGCCCTCAGAGCAACAGCAAGCCGAGTCGGTTCCCTCAGCGGATTCCCGCTTCCAGAAGCAGCTGACGCTCTGGGACACGGTGAATATCATCATCGGCATTGTGATCGGGGTTTCGATCTTCAAAGTGCCCGGTCTGGTGTTCGGGAACTCCGGCTCGATCGAAGCCGGTTTCGTAATCTGGGGCCTGGGTGGTCTGCTGATGCTGGCCGGGGCACTGTGTTACGCCGAGCTGGCATCTGCCATACCGGAAACGGGGGGCGACTATGTCTTCCTGTCCCGGACCTACGGCGACGGCTGTGGATTTCTGTTCGGCTGGGCACAGTTCATCGCCATCAACCCGGGCAACATCGGCATCATGTCGTATGTCTTCGCCGATTACGCCATCTCGTTTCTGAATGCCTCCGGCTTTGAAATCCCCGCAGGCTGGTCGGTCATCCTGGCGGCTGCCTCCGTCTGTATGCTGCTCTTTTTGAATCTGCTGGGGCTGATGGTCGGCAAGTGGGCACAAAACATTCTGACGTTGGCCAAGATCGTCGGACTGGCGGCGATTATCGTGAGTGGCGTCTACCTGGGACTGCAGGGAACAGGCGCAACCGTTATCGAACCGATTAAAGAAAACCCGGATGCGAAACTGCAATATGGACTGGCGATGGTATTCGTGTTGTACGCTTTTGGAGGCTGGAACGATGCCGCGTTCGTCGCTGCCGAAGTCAAAGAGCCGGGCAAAAATATTCCGCGGGCGCTGATCGCAGGCACCGGAGGCATTCTGGTCATTTACCTGCTGATCAACTTCGCCTACCTGTGGGGGCTGGGCTCTAGCCGATTGCTGCAGTCCTCCACACCGGCGGCAGAACTGCTGGGCAATGCCTGGGGTGATCACGGCACTCAGATCATCAGCCTGATAATCATGATCTCCTCACTGGGTGCCATCAACGGACTGATTATTACCGGCTCCCGCGTGAACGTGCGACTGGGCATGGATCACCGCTTCTTCGCCGTCCTGGCCCGCTGGAACCGCCGCGTCAACGCGCCCCTCTATTCACTGCTGTCACAGGGAGTGATTTCCATCGTGATGATTCTGCTGGTGGGCACGAAAGCAGGCCGCCGTATGATCAATGCGCCGTTTACCCTGATCCAATCTGACTTCATCGAATGGGAAAAGTACCAGGACGGCTTTGATACCCTGCTCGTCGCAACGGCTCCTTTGTTCTGGACATTCTTTCTACTTACCGGCTTGAGCCTGATCATCCTGCGGTTTAAAGCCCCGCAGATGGAGCGACCCTTTCGCGTCCCCCTGTATCCCGCGACGCCGATCCTGTTTTGCCTGACCTGTCTCTACATGCTTTATGCCAGTCTCGACTACGCCCGCGGCCTGGCATTACTGGGCCTGATCCCGGTACTGATCGGCGTGCCTTTGTACTGGATGAGCCGCCGGAAGCCTTCCACTTAACAGTATTTGCCGAATCGTGTCCCGCGCTCCAATGATGACTCAGGATGCTGGCACGCTGGTTGCGATTTGTTTACC
>NZ_CAXAVM010000047.1:0-38648 GCF_963972345.1 uncultured Gimesia sp.
GACAGAGCTTTGGCAGATTCATCGACGGGGGGTTCGGTGGAGGCCAGATTGACAACGACGACGTGCGCCAGATCATGCTGTTTCTGGAATTCGCTGATATCGTTGGAGAGACGCGTCAGTGTTTCCTGCAGAGATTCGGTATCAAATTTTTTGACGGCATCCCCGGCCAGGGAGCGAATCGTATCGCCGACATGAATCAGCGTTCCCGGTTTGACATTCTGATCGAAGGCTTTGAGGTCTTCTTCGACAGCCTGTAACAACGCCGGATGGAAGACGCCGGAATTCTCACTGAAATAGCGGGCGGCTTCGACAAATGACGTGTCGCGAATTTCGTGTCCGCCGACCACAAACTGGTCCCAGCTTTTGAGGTTCAGCTTTTCGAAGTAGGGATTTTCTGAAACCAGGCCGCTGGTCCCGGTGAGCCCCTGCTTGAGTGCTGATAATCCGACTGCGGCGGTCGTAGCGACGCCGCCCCATGCGCCGATGATCCAAATCCCGATACGTTGTTGCGTCATGATGTTGCCTGAAACTGATATTTCTGAATTCAATTGAAACGGGTGATTTTGCAGGTGGGAGCAGGCAGATCGAAGCCTGCCTGACCTGTCGTTGCACAGACTCCCCTGCTGCTTGTTATGGAATATTATTTCCAGGCACGACAATCAGAACATTACCGAGCATAGATGATAATAAAATATGTTTATAATTATAGGTCTCTGGTGGCTGTTCACAATCAAAGAAATGCTGATTGCGGAGAAGAATTTCGGTCTCTCTGTCTAAAATCCTCATATTTAAGTGTTTGTGAGGGTCTGGTCGATCCAGTCCATCAACGCCGTTTTAAAGTCTTCGATTGTGGAACAGGCAGCATCTTTCGTTTGATCAAGCTGGCCTGGATCGCTGACTTCTGCCTGGGCGAAGTAATAAAATTTGATTTTGGGTTCGGTACCGGAAGGCCGTACACCTAACTGGACCGTCAGCGGCGATCCCTCGGCCCGGGCTTCAAACATCAGAACATTTCCCCGCGGTTTCGAAAAGGTCTCAGTCACCGTATTTTCGGGTAATGCCCGAATTTCCAGATCCGAATAGTCCCTGACCAGGTTGAACGTGAGATTTCCCATTTTCCCGGGAGGCGTATTGCGGAAAGCCTTCATCAGCTGCTTGATCTGTTCGTTACCCGAGGAACCTTTACAGGTTTTGGAAACCTGACCTTCCAGATGAAATCCGTGTTCACGGTAAAGTTCGTCCAGGCGATCCAGCAGAGTTTTGCCTTCCGTCTTCAGTTCGGCAGCGAGTTCGCATACCCAGAGTGCAGCGATCGCCGCGTCTTTGTC
Organism: uncultured Gimesia sp.; assembly: GCF_963972345.1. Classification (NCBI taxonomy): domain Bacteria; kingdom Pseudomonadati; phylum Planctomycetota; class Planctomycetia; order Planctomycetales; family Planctomycetaceae; genus Gimesia; species uncultured Gimesia sp. The sequence goes on from NZ_CAXAVM010000047.1 coordinate 1,329, forward strand.
GCGACAGTATTCGCCTGCCAGGTAACCCAGTGACTCTTCAGTTCCGAATACAAATTTGTCCGGCCCTTCCTCGTCCATGGTCTCGGCGATGTACTTGAATCCGACCAGCAGGTTATTGATAATTCGCACATTGGCTTTGCGGGTGATGGCGGCGATCAACGGAGTCGTGACGATCGTTTCCACCACGAAGTGTTCCGGCGAGAGGGTGCCGGCCTGCTGGCGTTTGCGGAGCACATAGTCCGCGAGTAATGCACCGACCTGGTTACCGGTCAGATGAATGAATTCACCGGCCACATTTTTGACACAGACTCCCATGCGGTCGGCATCGGGATCACTGGCGAGAATGATTTCGCCGCCGGTCTGTTTCGCCTGTTCAATCGCGGGTTGATAAACTTCTGTCCGCTCCGGGTTCGGAAGCTGATCGGGAACATTGGGGAAATTCCCGTCCTGTTCACACTGTGGTTCATACCGCTGAATTCCTGTAAATCCGGCCTGCTGCAGTACCTGATGTACCGACGCTTCTCCCACGCCATGCAGGGGAGTGAAATATCCCGTCAGGTCGCGCTGGTCCGAATGACTGTGGCTGACAACCGCACTGCGGTACTTGCCGGCGATATCTTCATCAATAAACTGAATCAGCCCCTGTTCAACCGCCTGATCGAAATCAAGCAGCGGGATTTCGGTGGCCTGGTAGACTTCGTCAATGATGCCCTGATCGTGTGGCGGCAGAACCTGTCCCCCGGTGGACCAGTAGGCTTTGAACCCATTATCGGAAGGGGGATTGTGCGAAGCGGTGATCATTGCACCGACATCGCAGCCACACTCGCGGACGGCAAACGAGAGTTCGGGTGTGGAGCGGGAAGTATTGAAGAAGTAAACGGTCAGCCCGTGCCCTGCCAGTACACTGGCTGCGATGCGGGCAAAATGCTTAGAGTTGATTCGGGAGTCATGCGCGATCGCGGCTTTCCCGGTCTCTTTCCCCGAAAACTTTTTGCAGTAGGCTGCCAGTCCGTGTGCCGACTCTGCAATAGTCCGCTCGTTGATGGTCGCCGAACCCAGTTCGCTCATCAATCCGCGCCGTCCGCCGGTTCCAAACGGAATGACTTCCCAGAAACAGGTATCGAGCTGCTGAAAGTCTTTGTCTTCGATCAGTTTCAACAGCGCGGGCTGATACGGTGCATATTGTGGCTCCATCACCCAGCGTTTCAGATTTTCGAGGGCTGCTTCTGAAAGCTTTTTCTCAGCCACTGCGGTGCGCGCGAGTTCCATAGCCTGCGTGGAATCAATAGAGGGAGAAGGCTGGTTCATCCTGTAACTTTTCCGTATTCGAGAGCGCGGGTTCTTTGACTGTATAAGTAACTGAAGCGGGCCTGAGTCCATTTCTGAAAAACTCATTTCCCGGAAGGATTCTCTGCCGGAACAGTAGATTCTGGTATCAGGTCTGACCAGAAACCAGGCTTTGGCGTTCTTTCCCTGACAGGAAAAAGCCAGTGCGAACTGAAACGATCACACGTTCCGGACCCGTGCTAGATTGTAGAGTGATTCGCCCTGTGAGCCAACCCTCACACGAAATCCGGTTCGAGGAGTGCTCAAATCGGATAAAAAGTCTGATTACAACGAATGTATCACTGGACGGATTCAGCCACGAACTGCTGACCCACTGAATCTTTGCCCAGAAAGGGAATTCTCCCTTCATTAAGACTTTGCCAGATTTTGGTTTCCCACCGATCAAGTCCTTGATTCCCCCTCCTAACAGTGGCAGAATAGGTGGATTAAAACGGTATAGCACGATTCGGGTTATACCAATCTTGATTTCAGAGTCACGAGAACAGAGGAGGGAATTCTCCCGTTTGCTTTCCTGATTCTCTCGATTCCGCTCTAATGTCCTGATCCATGATGAACCTGCATGTATAACGAAATTAAGGTAGCACTATGAAGTTTGTTGAAGGTCATACTGTTGGCGTTGACTTGGGAACCACCTATTCAGCAATTGCACAGCTTGACAGTGATGGTCAGCCCATTTCCCTGAAAAACACGGATGGTCGTTCGATAACTCCTTCGGTCGTCCTTCTGGGTGAAGAGGGGCGTGTGGTAGTCGGTCCTTCTTTTGAAAGAACGGCCATCGAAGATGATCCTTCCCGCATTATCGAAGCGGTGAAACGACATATGGGAGATGACAACTTTTACGTTGTCTACCAGGAAAAGAAACTGACTGCAGAATTCCTGTCCGCCCTGATCCTGAAAAAAATGAAGCAAGATGCGGAAAAGGAAATCGGCCCGATCGCCAATGCCGTCATCACGGTTCCTTACTACTTCAACGATGTGCGCCGCAAAGCCACCCAGGATGCCGGCCGGATCGCCGGTCTGAATGTCATCGACATTATCAATGAGCCAACGGCAGCGACGCTGGCTTATGCCTGGAAACGGGATGAGCTGGGGAACCCCAATGCCATGCCCGATGGCGAACGCACAATCCTGGTATACGACCTGGGTGGTGGTACCTTCGACGTTACCATTGTCCGTTATTCTCCTACACAGTTCCGCGTGCTGGCTACTGACGGGGATGTGATGCTGGGGGGACTCGACTGGAGTCAGCGGATCGTGGATCATGTGGCAGAACAGTTTATGAAGAAATTCGGCAGCGATCCCCGCCAGGATCCCGTCACATTACGAACCTGCGTGCAGGAGTGTGAAGACGCCAAGCGTGAATTGAGCCAGAAGGCGCAGACCCCCGTTTCCATTTATCACAAAGGCAACACCTTAACGGTGGCTTTGACCCGTGGCGATTTCGAGCGTATGACTGCGGATCTCCTGCAGCGGACACGCGACACAACCGAGCTGGTCATGCAGCAGGCAGGTGTGGAGAAAGGCCAATTGGATGATGTGGTACTGGTCGGTGGTTCGACGTTGATGCCTGTGGTCGAAGAGATGTTGAAAAAGGTTTGTGGAAGCGAACCTTCTCGAACCATGAACCCGGAAGAAGCAGTGGCCCAGGGTGCTGCGATCCACGCGGCCATCCTGGAAGCCCGTGCAACCGGAGGCGAGAGTCGCATGGCACAGGCCGTCATCAAACGATTGCGGAGCGTCAGTACCGCTGATGTGAACTCACACTCGCTCGGCGTGAAAATCACGGACCCCAATGAACGCACCCGTAAAATCAACCACATTATGATTAAACGCAATACGGAGATTCCCGCGAGCGTCAGCCAGAAATTCGTGACGACCTCCGAGAATCAGCAGCGGATTCACGTGATCATCCTGGAAGGAGAGGCCAGCGATCCTGATGCCTGTTCGACTATCGGTGACTTCCGCATTCTGAATCTGCCAGCCAACCTTCCCAAAGGTTCGCCTGTGGAAGTGACCTACCGCTATGATGCCAACGGTCGAATTCATGCTTCGGCAAGAGAACTGACAGGGAACAACGAATCCGCCACCGAGATTGTCCGTGACTCTGGTCTGGACACCGAGGGAGTGGACCGCTTTGAGCTTCTGGCCAAAGACTACCTGGTTGAATAATGTCCCAACAGCTTCTGCAGTGAAACGGTTCCTGTTTCACTGCAGAAGCTGATTTGAATCGCGACAACGAACACGTCATACTGAAACTGTTTCACTTCGATTTTGATCTAGATCCAAGAGCAAGGAGTCCTCTGAGGTGGCAATAGACGTCTACAAGGATTGGCTGGGAATACCGGAAGGGGAGCGACCTCCACATCATTATGACTTATTGCGACTGGTCAAATTCGAAGATGATGAAGAAAAAATCAGGGCGCACTACAAAAAGCTGAACGCCCATGTCCGCAAGTACGCCTCGGGAAAATACTCTAATGAATCCCAGGAATTATTAAACGAGCTGGCGAAAGCCATGCTCTGTCTGACCGACCCCGAACGAAAACATGAATATGATGAAAGCCTGGGTCGTGAGTTTGATGAAGACGAAGATACCGGCCCCAAATCAGTCGAACAGATCCTCCTCGAACAGGGGCACATCGAGAAGAGTCAAGCCGCAGAGCTGAAGGAATTTGCGGAAAAACGGGGACTCACCACCAGGGACGCCGCCGTCCAGATGCGGTTTGTCACCGGTGAAGTAGCAACCCAGGCAATGGCCCGTTCAAAGGGAATGCCTTACATCGACCTCGAAGACACGATTCCCGAAAGCAGTATTCTCCTGCAGCTTCCTCAACATGTCGCCAAGCGAAATACCATTCTCCCCCTGTTCATCGACGATGATATGCTGCTGGTTGCCTGTGCCGATCAGCCGACGCATGAACTGGAAGACGATCTGCGGATGCGTTACCAGGTCCCTTCCCGCTGGGTGCTGGCGATGCCCCGTTCGATTAATAATGGCATCACCAAATACTATGCGGCTGCCGAGGAACAGGAAGACGAAGAACCGGTTGCAGCAGATGCCGCCACGGACACCGGATCCAAAAAAGCGGCCAAAGCAGCCAAACCCGAGAAAAAGGTAGAAAAAAAGAAACCACAACGGGGGGGAAGCCAGCTGACTCCCGAAGAACTGAAAGAGAAGAAGCAGCTGGCCTTCATCTTTTGTGGCTGGGCTTTCTGTGGTTCAATCCTGATCGATCAGTTCCTCCTCAAGAGCTTTGTCTTCCCGCAAACCTGGCCGTGGCATTTCATGCTGACGACACTCGTAACCCCTTTAATCGCGATCTACCTGATGACCGGGATGTGGAAGAAGTAGATCGGCTCGCGATTCTTGTGCCGACTGCCTGTCTGAAACGAAGCCGCGATTATTCGACTTCCGGACTTTCTTCCACAGGCATTTTTTCCCGAAGCTCTGCAATCAGATGCCCGAGCTTGCGGACTTCAATCACTTCCAGTTCGAAGTCCAGCCAGTCGCAGATATCCCCGACTTCCGGGATGTGTTCCAGCTTTTCATGGAACATCCCTGCGACGGTTAACAGGCCATCGTCGGCAATTTCATAGTCCTGCTGCAGCTTGCGGCACAAGTACCGCAGCGTGGTAATCCCCTCAACATGATACACGCCAGGTGCCACTTCACGCACCGGTTCCCTGCGGAGAATTCGTTTGGCCCGACTCGGTTCCGGTGAGAGCAGCGTGTCAATGATATCATCATGAGAGACGATACCGATGGTTTCGCCATATTCATCGACGACAGAAGCGAAGTGACATTCTTCTGCCTGAAAGCGGGAGTACACATCCGACAGGTTCGCGCACCAGGGAACATGAATCACCCGCTTCGATTTCTGATTCAGCATCTTTTCTGAGAAAGACGAAAGTTCCGTCAACGAGATGATACGCTCAATCTCATCCGTTTCGGTATCGCGTTTCCTTAAAATAATGTAATCCGTTTCGGGGGTAATCCGCGTGAGGTCTTCCAGCTGCACGGGCATGTTGAACGTCAGATACGTTCCCCGCGGACGCATCGCTTCCTCGACCAGAATCTCCGAGAGGTCCAGGATATTATGCAGGATCTGTCGTTCATGGCGAATGACTTCTTCGCTGGAACCGGACGCATCGACGGCCCGTTCCAGGTCTTCTGAGTGCAGATACGATTCTTTCTGGATATGCGGCCAGAAGGTACGCCGCATCAGCCGACTGATCTGCTGCAGCAACGGGATCACCGGATCCAGCAGGCGGACGGAAACCGCCAGGGGCCAGCTGACCAGGATCGCAATTTTTTTGCGAAAAACAATCGAGAGGCTCTTCGGCAGAACTTCACCGAACAGAATGATCGCCAGCAGGCTGCCGACCGTGAACACCCCGGCAGCGGCAGTCATCCCCTGGTCGGCCAGTCGCCTGGCAATCACTCCGGCGACCGCAAAATAACTCAGATTGATCAGCAGGTTCCAGAACAGCACGGCTGTCAGCAGGCGGTCGGCATCCGCGGCCAGTGCGGCGACGACCTGCTCACTGGGCTTACCTTTACTGAATTTTCTCAGTTCGCTCCGCGACAGATAAAAAATTGCAGTCTCGCTGCCTGAAAAGAACCCGGACGCAAAAATCAAAGCGAGTAACGCCAGTGACCCTGGAAACCAAATTGCAACGGTATCAATTAATGCGATCATCATGAATCAGGATCAGCCACTCTACCCTTTATCGAAAGTGGTTTTCCCCAAGGCAACATCAAATTCAGAAACGGCCGGAATATACATCGAAAGAACAGGAAGACCATAGGCAAACAGAATGGTAACCAGAACCCCCAGAGTTCCTCCCAGCAGAAACGAAGTGATGGCATAAAACGTTAAAAACGGGAGCATCCAGGCCGAGATGGCCAGCGCCCGGGAAGGATTACGATGTGTGAGAGCAGAATGCAGGGCGGCACTTCCCACCACAATAAACACGAGAAAACTCTGCAGCTGCAGGGCAAACGAAGAGCGGGCCTGTACGAGCAGAATCATGAATATACCGATCCCGACGAACAGAAAGAACATGGTTCCCAGGCTGGCACCGATGGCAGAACGGCTGTTGTCATACGTGAGCCCCATATGCAGCCCCAGGACAATCGCAAAGATCATCAGTGCCAGAAACCCGATCAGGGCACACAGAAAACCTTCGGTCGAGAATGCCCCCTGGCTGACCAGGTAACACAGAATCAGCACGGGAACCAGTATCAGTTCTTTGCTGTTATAGAAGATTCCCCCCAGTTTCCCCAGCACAAATTCTTTGGCGGAGATATCGGTCACCAGCAGTAACTCAAGTGTTTTGCTGTCTTTTTCGGTCGTGATGGAAGTGACTGCCTGCGTATTGGCCAGCACCAGGCTCAACCAGGCGATCCCCGCAAAAGCAAGTCCCTGCGGGGGAATCACTCCCAGGTACAGCACGCCTTCGGCAACCGCCTCGGAGGTGACTGCGGACCAGAGCGTAAAACCAGCCAGCAAAAAATACGCCAGCTTGATCACAAAAACTTTTCGCCCGTAAGCTTTCGTCATGATCTCGCGCCAGATCACAGGATTCGACCAGATCACACGGGATTTTTCTTTGACGACGACCGTCTCTTTTTCTGCCTTGGGGGTCGCTTTATAAACCGAACGCGAAGGGTTCCAGACCCGCAGCCTGAGAACGGTAAATGCTTTCAAGGCGACTCCCAGTACAAACAGGCTGATCAGCGAAGGCCAGGCACTGACGGTAATGGGATTCAGGCCGGTATTGAGAGAAAGCGGATTCAGGATTTCATAGAGTGAACGAAAGGGATTCAGGCCGGCAATCCAGGGACGCAGGCTGAAATCTGCGGGCAGCAGGTTAACAATCACTTCCACAATACCCAGAAATACCACCATCCCGAGCACACTGATCGCCAGGGTCTGAAATGTTTTTTCCCGCCAGAACGCCACCAGGGCCGCCCAACTGCCGGTCGCGAAGACTGTGATCAGACACAGCAGTTCCATCCAGAGAATCTGGGTGAGCTCAATTCCTCCCAGCAGATGCAGAAAGACGCAGACGGGAATTGATGACGCCAGCAATACATAGACAATCAGCAGACTGGACTGGGTTTTTCCGCTGACCAGTTCACGGTCTTTGAGTTCCGTCATTAACAGCAGAATCAACGTGCCCCGGTCTTTTTCCTGCGCGATACTGCCGGCAGAAAACAGGAGCGTGAAAAACAGGACCAGCAGTAACTGCAGAAAGGCGATCATCTGAAAGATCAGATTACCCAGCCGGGCAAATTCGCCGATGGTGGTGGTCTGGATCTGTTGAGTCCCCAGGATGGTCTGGCCGGCAGTAAAGATCAGAATGAATACTGCGGCAACATAACCGGAACGAATCAGGTAATGTTTCAACTGACGGGGAGAAGTCAACGCTTCCCGAATAAAAATTGGATTGTTAAACAATGCTCTCTCGCCTCTTTATTCGACAGGTGACAGCATTCAATCAGAGACGCCCTTCTCCTACGACCGATCTGTGCAACCTGATAAACTGTTGCTGATACTATGATATTAGACTGTGTTCCGTTTTATTGATACCTCTCCGGGCACATTGGAATCGGTGATATCAGTTCCGGAGACACTGCGGATATCTGTCACGCGCTCTAGATTGTTCTCTGAATGGCAAATTCCGTCAGTTCCTCCAGGATCTGTCGTGCCGGTGAAGCGGGGCAATTCTGGAGCGCATCCCGAGCCTGTTTCGCGAACTCCCGTGCCCGGTTACCGGCGTAGTCGATCGCATCACTGTTTTTAATATACTGTGTGAGTCGCTGCCTGGTATTCGGATCGGGCTGAGACAGAATTTCCTGAAGCGTGGCCCGGTCTTCCGGGCTGCATTGATCCAGCAGCCGAATCAGAGGCAGTGTCAGTTTTTCTTTCTGCAGATCAGACCCCAGTGATTTTCCCATCTGCTCTTCATCGCCCAGCAGGTCCAGGAGATCGTCGGTAATCTGGAAGGCAACGCCGAGTGCCCGACCATATTCGTCCATGGCCTGCACGATGGATTCGTCGGCGCCGGCATACAGGGCTCCCATCTGTGTGCTGATGGCGCAGAGTTCTGCTGTTTTTCCGTTGATGATTTCCAGGTACTGTTCTTCACCCAGTTCATGATTTCCCCGCTCGTAAATCTGCGCCAGTTCGCCTTCACAGACCAGGTTGGTTGCCCTGCCAATCAGTCGGCAGGCCCGGGCATCGCCGAGGCTGGCGGTCAGATGAAACGCATGCGTGAACAGGAAGTCGCCTACCAATACGCTGGTTTCATTATTCCAGCGAGAATTAACCGTCGCGACGTGGCGGCGGATCAGGGCGTCATCCAACACATCATCATGTACGAGGGTCGCCAGATGAATCATCTCGACGACAGAGGCCAGGACATAGTGGCTTTCATTGATGCCTCCGGTTGCCGCTGCGGACAGCAGCAACAGAATGGGACGCAGTCGTTTGCCTTGAAATCGGGTAATATGCTGCAGGACATCATGAACATAAGGATGCTTCGAGCTGACTTCGCTCAAGAAGACCCGTTCTGCCTGTTCCAGTTCACCGCCAATTAACTCTTCGACACGCGCCAGCAGGTCATGTGTCGTAAGATGGTCCCCCATTACAGCCTCACCACAATATCGAATCGTTTATCCAGTTTTCGTCTGGCGGTCGGTTATTTCACAGATACGGAACAAATGATCCGATACCCGGCTCACTATTCGCAGCCATTGTAAGCATTCTCCCTGCAGATAGGAATGCAAACAGGGGCCGGTGTTTCATTTCCGGGGTCGAAATCAGACTTTCCCGTCTACTGGGTAAAATTATCTGGTCCGCCTGGAAAATTATGGTGTGGTTCTTCTGAATGCACAGGGAGAATCAATAAGTTTCCCGGATAAAATGTCCGCTCTTTCCTCCCGATTTTTCCACGAGGCGGGTGGGGCCGAGCGTCATGCCTCGATCGGCGGCTTTGCACATATCGTAAATGGTAAGGGCAGCGATACTGACCGCCGTCAGTGCTTCCATCTCGACACCGGTTTTGCCATCAATTTTCACCGTCGCACGAATGCGAATCGTCTTTTCATCGGGAGCATCAAAATCCAGACTGACACTGGTAATACTCAAAGGGTGGCATAAAGGGATCAGGTCGGCTGTTTTTTTTGCTGCCATGATGCCGGCGATCCGGGCAATTTCCAGCACGTCCCCTTTGGAAATCTGACGATCCAGAATCAGCTTTTGAGTGTGCGGCAACATGGTCACCAGTGATTCCGCCACGGCGAGCCGCGCGGTCACCGCTTTGTCGCCGACATCAACCATGCGGCTGGCGCCATCTTTATCAAAGTGGGATAAATCAGTCATTGGAACCTCTCTGGCATGGGGATAAATCGCGGATCAGTGCAGACAGCGCCGCAAAGATCAGGCAGCCTCAGAGGCATCCTCGGCAGTCGCCGACTGTTTGAAGTTTCCGTCTTCACTGATATCATCAAAGCGGACGGACATTCGTTTGGAGACCCCTGACTGTTCCATTGTAACGCCATATAAGACGTTTCCAACAGTCATTGATCGTTTATTATGTGTGATCATAATGAACTGGGTCGTCTCTTTGAAATCGTCAATCAGGCCGGCGTAACGTTCCACGTTGGCTTCATCCAGAGCCGCATCCACTTCGTCCAGAATACAGAAGGGGCTTGGACGGCTGCGGAAAATGGACATCAGCAACGCGACGGCGGTTAATGTTTTTTCTCCACCACTTAACAACGTCAGGCCGCGAAGCTCTTTTCCAGGTGGACGGGCCACGATTTCGATACCGCATTCCAGCACGTCATCCGGGTCTTCCAGAATGATATCTGCTTCACCGCCACCGAACAGCTTGCGGAAGATTTCCTGGAAATGCCCGCGAATGACATCAAACGTATCGTGAAACAGGCGACGGCTCTCCGCATTAATTCGGCGGATAATCTCTTCCAGTGACGACTTGGCTTCATTCAGGTCGTCCAGCTGCGATTTCATATACTCGAAGCGGCATTCCAGTTCATCCAGATCGTTCAGACTGTCTGAGTTAATGCTGCCCATCATCTTGATCTTCCGCCTCAAGCGATTCACCTGGGCTTCAATCTCCGGGCGAATTTCCAGGTAAAGCGCAACATTGAACCCCGGTTCGCTCGGCGTTTCATCCTCGTCTACCAGTTCGATTTCCACCGACTCCGATGCTTCTTCCACGTCAGCTTCCGATTGAACTTCTGCCTGGTCAACTGCCTCGATCAGCGCGGCATCCTGTTCCATTTCGTCTGGAGAGACCGACTCATCTTCGGCTTCGTATTGCGCCTGTTCTTCCAGATGCTGCTTGAGAACGGACTCACCCGTATCCACGATTTCTTCCAGGGTGAGCTGATATTCCTCTTCGATCCGCTCGGCCAGTGTGCTGATCTGATGTTCGATATCGCGGGTTTTGAATTCTTCTTCGTGTTTTTGTTCACTCAGTTCCCGACGCTCTTTTCGCAGGGCAGCCTCTTCTGAGCTGAACTGCTTCTTGAGCTGTCGCTTCTCATCTCGGATGACAGTCAGACTGGCTGCGGAAGCAAGCAGGCTTTCCTGGATCAAATACTGTTCGTCCAGCACGGCGCGTGTATTTAGAATATGCAGTTTAATCTGCGAATTCTTTTCCAGCGACAGTTCATAACGACGATTGGATTCTTCCTGCTGCTGCTGACGCTGTTCAAATTCAAGTTTCAGCCGATCGCAACGCTGATTGAGTCCCGCCAGACGTTCTTCGTGCGTGGCCAGTTCCAGTTTGCGGGCGTTCTGCTGTTCTTTCAGTTCCTGAACTTCACACTGTTTATCCAACAGGACAGATTCATTCTCCTGAATCAGCGCGTTCAATGACTGCAGTCGGGCTTCGGTTTCCTGCTTTTCTGAGAGCACCGTTTCGATTTCGGTCTCCAGTTTTTGAGAATGGCGTTCCAGATCCAGCAGGTCGTTTTTGACCGTCGTCCATTCTTCATTCCACTGTTCCCGCTTCTGCTCGGCGGCGACTTTAGCGGCTTTTTCAATCGAGAGTGTTTCGGAAGCTTCCTGCATCCGACTCTGGCAGGCACTCCGGTCATCGTCTACCGAAGACAACAACTCATCCAGCTTTTCCAGGGCAGTTTCGTTGTCGTTCAATGTCCGATCAATCCGAATCAGATCGTTCTTGAGCTTTCGCAATTCACTGCGACGGGTGAAGATGGCAGATTCACCACCAATGGCGCCGACGAAGATCGAACGGTTTTCTTCAACCAGTTCTCCCTGCAGTGTCACAAAGCGACATTTTTTGCCCGCTCCCTTCGACAGGTTGACGGCCGTCTCCAGTGAATCCACAATCCAGGTATCCGCCAGCAGCATTTTTGCCAGCAGTTGATTTTCTGAATTGGGCTTCACCAGTTGATCTGCACGATAGACAACACCGCGTTCCGCAGACAGATCCAGAAAATCAGAGGTCTGAAAATCAGCGGGCTGTGCAGTCGCTATTTCTTCCGTCTCAGCAGACGGACCATCCAGAGCGAATCCCTGGATGACCGGAGGCAGATCTGCCTGTGAATTCGGGCGGGTAATAAAACCCACCCGACCGGAGATGGAGTATTTGCCTTCTTTCAGGAATTCATAGAGTGGCTCAAATTCGCTGATCACCAGTAACTGCGAACGAATGCCTAAAGCGACTTCCAGCAGTGCCGCCTGTTCCAGATCCACTTCGAGCAGATCCGCGACACTGCCAATGATCGTATTCCAGGGAGAATACTGTGAGGTCTGCGCCCGGTTCAGTATTTCTTTGACCCCGATACTGATGCCTTCCTGCCTGCGCTCCAGATCTTCGAGTACGCTTTTCCGTGCCTGGTAGGCGCTGCGTCTTTCCCGCAGCTCGGACAGCTGTTGGGTTTTCTGGTCCTGCTCGCTGAGCAGTGCCTGTTGCCTTTCATCGACGTCAGACAGACTTTGCGCAAATTCAGCGACCCGTTCGCCGGCGGAACGAAACCGTATTTCACAGGCTTCGACAACCGCCTGTGCATCCTCGACTTTCGTTTCCAGTTGCAGCCGCTTTTCGTTGGCCTTCCCGATAGAACTGCTATAGGTTTCCAGTTGGGTCCGCATTGAAAATACACGGTTATCCAGCGTCAATGATGCTTTATTCAGCTCATGCACCTGCTGCTGTTTCTGTTGAATCTGCTCGCTGGCTGCATCCAGTTCTGCACTCGCCGCGGTGATGCGGGCCCGCGTTTCTTCCAGGTTCTGACGTTGTTCCTGAAAACCGGTTTCCGACTTGAGCTTCTCCTGTGTGACGGCTTCCAGATCCTTTTGAATTTCTGAAGTCCGCCTGGCCATCAGGATCCGCTGCTTGCGCAACCGGATGATTTCCGTTTCGAATTCCTGCTTTCGGTCCAGCTGATGCTCGATCGCCGTCTGATTTCCCGCAATCCCCTCGCGTTGCGAAGAGAGTTTTTTCTCGACGGCTCTTAACTGGTCATCAAATTCAGAGACTTCCGCATCGATGGCGCCCAGTTTTTCTTCGTAAGTCTGGTAGTCTGCATTCAACTCTTCGATGCGTTGCTGATACTGAGCGATTTTGTCCTTGAGCGCAGCCTGCTGCGAAGTCAGGTGTCGCCAGTCATCGGCTGCCATCCCCATCCACAGCTTGCGCAACTCGGTTGATACTTCACGGTATTTAGCTGCTTTAGAAGCCTGGCTGCGTGTCGAATTCAGCTGCGCTTCGACTTCATCCACGATGTCGGTCAAACGCTGAATGTTCTGGCCGACCCGCTCGAGCTTTCGCTCCGCCTCGACTTTCCTGGATTTGTAGCGGCTGATTCCTGCAGCTTCTTCAAACACGACGCGGCGTGTGGCAGCGTTGGCCTGCAGGATCTGATCGACGCGGCCCTGTTCGATAATGCTGTAAGCCGACGTCGCGGCACCAGTGCCCATGAACAGGTCGCGAATATCTTTCAGACGGACCGGGTTACGATTCAGCAGGTATTCCGAGTCGCCATTTTTCCAGAGTCGACGGCCGATATGCACTTCGTCTGCATCAATATCCAGGAAACCCTGCCGGTTATTGAAAGTCAGCGTGGCTTCGGCATACGCATTGGCTTTACGGCCCGTGGAACCGTTGAAGATCACATCGGTCATGTCTTTGCCACGGAGGCTCTTGGGGCTCTGGTCACCCAGAACCCACTTGATTCCATCCACGACGTTACTCTTACCACTTCCGTTGGGCCCGACAACGCAAGTGATGCCATCCGAAAATTCAAAGATGGTCCGGTCGGCAAAACTCTTAAAGCCGAACAGTTCCAATGATTTCAGCATCACTAAACCTTACACGGGAAAACTAAAAACAGGAGCCTGACTTGCAGTGGTCATACATAATTCAGAATCAATCCAGAAGGAATCACATTTAACCCTAGCGTCTCTCAATCTCTTATTTCTGGTCCACATCGTCCTGGAGACGCGACAGTAAAACGGGACATAATCTGCTGATCCGATTGCTTTTATTTTTTGAAATACCGGAACCAGCTCTGGAAGGTCGTCTGCTTTACGTACTTATCATCTTCATCAATCGATTCGGCTTTACGGGAATCGGACAAAGTCGCTTTGCCTTTATCATCTGACTCTTCCGCTGCCTGGAAGTCAGGTTCTTCCTCTTCATATTCCGATCTTCTAGATTCACTTGTTTTAGGAACATCTATGTTGAAGATGTTGGGGACCATATTCTGATTTCCCACCCGCGAACCCTTTTTCGGTTTCGGTTTGGTTGACTTCAAGTCACCTGATTTCAGAGCCAGCAGAGAGTCGTCGTGAACCGGACGGTAATACATGCGGCCCCCTTCAGGTAAGGCATCGATTTCGACCTGACCTTCGATGTTCCCCTGCTGATGTGCCTGCAAAATCATTTGAGCAATGTCGGGATAGCTGGCTCCCATTTCTACCGCGGTGCGAATGACGACCGCAATATTTTTGGAGACCAATTTCCGCTGATCGGGTTCATCGACTGCGTATTTACTGACGGTCAGCTCTTCAACCCCCGGCGCACCGGTGATCAATACTTTGCCGGCCCGAACGGTAAGCGGCACGCGGAATTCCTGCTCGGAACCAAACAGGACCACTTCCGGGTGTTTTCGGTGAGTGATGTGAATCATCGGACCGCCATTCTTCGGACCACCTGGTTTGGCATTCGGATCGTGCGTCGTCACAGTCTCCAGTTCGGTCTGCAATACATGCAGCAGGAACTGGCCGTTCATATCTTCGCCACGAATAAAGGGATCGTTTTTATCGAGCGTCCACAGTGCGCGGAAGGCACCGTAACGGGTTTCGGCACTGGTCATGCTCATCAGTTCCCGCAAATGCAGATGTGCTTCTGGTTCATCCAGAGCCGACATGGCGGCCAGGGCGTACACGCGGAACGCCGGTTCTTCGCGGGCTGCTTCTGCCAGATCCTTGATGCCGGACCCGTCATCCAGGTAAGCCAGTGCCACTGCCGCATGGAAACGTACTTCCAGCAAGGGGCTCTTCAGCGCCGCCTTCAGAATCGGTATCGATTTTTTCCCGATCGCTTCCAGCTCAATCGAAGCCCGCTCTGCTTTTTCCGGAATCTTGATCTCGTCCGTGAGTTTCTGCATGCGCACCCGTTGTGCCACATCGGTTTCCCGGAAGGCAATATAGCGAACCACCTGCAGGTAACGCGAATCATTATGTTTGTAGCGTGGTTTCAGCTTGAGTACCACTTTTTTATCTGTCTTGGCTTCGGCCAGAGGTTCTTCGATCCCATATTTATCGAAGTGATAGAACCGGGACCCGATACGATTGGCAATACGCTGTGCATTTCGAATACTTTTGAAATCATTGCGGAGGTACAACGCCAGATCGCGATCTTCCGCAAGTGAAGCACCACCAGCCAGAATGCGACCACGACGCAGCAGTCCGGAGGTCCCTTTTTTCCGGTCTTCTTCCGACATGGGAGGAATCAGAATGGAACCTTCCGCTTTCGCCAGGATGTGACCTTTCAACAGCCCACGCCCCTGGATCATCGCCTGTTCGGCCAGATACGATTCCATCAGCCAGCCCCCGTCGAGGCTGGTTGCTTCACTGTTACCGGGCAGATAAACTTCCACGTCGAAGGTTTCGCCTTTGCGGATCAGTGGTGGCAGATAGGCTTTGACAATGACCAGCGCCGTCGAAGGACTGCGCAGAATCTGGTTTGGATTTTTAACACCCCGGCGGCGCATCTCGCGGAGTAACGCTTCACGGTGCACCGAAGGAGGCGGGTTGCCGCCTGTCCCGTTCAGTCCCGTGACCAGACCTACGCCCTGCAGCGCAATCAGGTTTTTGCCGGTAATCTGTGTGTACTCGCCAATGAACGGCGTTTCGACCTTGGTCTCAAACTTCTCAAGTTCCGACGAATCGTCGTCTTCATCCGGACTTTGTGAACGCATACTGGCCGAGTTCAACCAGCTCTGCGGATTCAGATTAAGTTTCTGACAACCCGTAAAGCCAGCAGCCACGATGAGCACAACAACGAATAAACTGACAGTGTTCTTCACAGTACGACCCCGTTTGTGAGAAAATAGTCTTTTCAGAATGGTTGTTTTTCCACTGAAACCGTTTCCGGACAGACGTTGATTCCCAAGCAGACAGGCATCGATAGAGAACCTGACCGAGTTCAGTTACATCAACTGAATTTGCCTTGAGTAATCAAACAGTGCCGGCCTCGACACAGCAGAAAACCTGAAGAGAAATTGAGATTTGATTTGAGAGAGATTTGTGGAGATCGGAAGCTTATTGCAATCGGCAAAAGGGGTCAATAGCGATTTTCTCACCTGCCAGCAGTCATCCTGCCGGCAGGCTCTGCGCAGAACAATGCGATCAGCGGAACGAACAGTATCTGATTTGATTAACCGAATTTACGACGAAGGGAACGACTTTGATTCTGGAAACGTTATCGTATTATCCTGAAATACTTTGCCGGCAGGTTTCTTTTTCGATTTGGGAGTTTCGAACTTTGCAGGTCCAAACTGATCATCCGCAGAAAATGGCTGATACTGGTTCTTTTTACGAGAACCGGGAAACGAGAACGGATTGGACTGAGTCGCTTTTGTTTCCGTAAAGGTAGCCGCTCCCAGTGTTTTCAGCTGCATGCCAATCTGATCTTTAAACTGAACCTGAATTTCGGTGGCTTCAATCTGGGTATTCCGGGAGCCAACACCTCGAATCAGTTTGACGTTCTCTTTTTCCGTTCCTGTGAGACTCATTGAGATTGAGTTCGTCCCAAAATCGAATTGGGCTTCAGCAGCAGTCGCATTGATCAGATCGGCACTGCTGATAATTTTCACATTTCCCTTCAGATCCAGCTTCAGATCAGAATGGCTGGAACAGGTTGCGTCTATCACATCTGCCGAGAAACACATTTCATCGATTTTGATTCCCGCTCTCCCCTGCAGACGAATCACGCGTTTCCCGTCCCCATGGATTTTCACATCGATTTCTTCCCCACTTAAGATCATTTGATCCAGTGGCAATGTCTGAACTTTGGCGGCAGAGACTGTTTTTTTCTCTTCCTTCGATTCCGCGATTTCTTCAGAAAACCCCGAATTCAAAAAGCTGCCTGCAAAAACAAGCGCCAGAACGATCGTAAAATGCGGATGTGTCATTTTGTTTCTCCGTTAGTATTAAAAAGTCGATTGGGCAGCTGATTGTATCCCCACACAACCTACTTATGCAGGTAAGGTTTCTCTGCCCGAACACTCCAGTCATGTGAAAACATTTTAATCTCAGTGATATCAATCTGGTCAAAGAAATCGAATTGACTCGGCTCGGCTGATGCGACTCTGACAATATCTTCAGGTGTTGACTGTCGTTCAATAATACTGACGTTTTCATCCGGTTGAACCAGCATCGTATGCAGATCTTTGTATTTCATAAGAATATATGAAGCTTTAATCTCGGTGGTCTGCTGATTCTGAGTTCGTATCCATGAGACACTGCCGCGCTCTCGGCTACTGAGCATTAATATTCGCCTGCCATACTCCAGACTGGCATGCAGTGCCGAAATTCGCAGTTGATCACGCTCGTTTTCAATCTTTACATTTCCTGTCAGCTGAATCCGCAAATCTTGTTCATTTTTGTAGATGACCGAAATCGAATCTGCTTTAAGACGAGTTTCACCACAGAGGACTCGGGCATCCCCTTTGAGTCTAATCACATTTCGATTATCCCGCGTGACCCAGATATTCAGTTCTTCTGCTTTCAATACGAAAGGACCAAATTTGAGGGTTTTCGTTTCTGCAGAAAGAGCAGCGTAGTTTTTTAGTTTACCTATCCGAACAGGAGCTGCAGACTCGGCTCGACAAAACGAGTGAATTTCTAACAGACAGATCACAACCATTAGCATTCGGATTAACATATAGAACTCCGTTTCAGTTTAGATCGCGCTTTTATTTAGAGGCCCACAGGACTTCAGACGAAAGACATCAGTTTTTCAGCTGATTTTTTCTCGGATACTCTTGAACCGGAGCAGACAATGTATTGCCGTTGACCGGAGTGAACTGCGATGCAGGCAGATCGAAGTTCGATGATGGCTTATTCCCGAAGAGGTCATAACTGCCTGTCTGCAGTACCGGGAAATCATCTGCCGGAGTCTGGTTCCGCTCTGAGATTTCGATCGGCCCCTGTGATTTGATCAACATGATCACATTTTCTGACAGTTTAATTTGGATCTCCGGGGCGTCTAACTGAGTCACAATTGAACTGTTATATCGATTCAACTGCGCGGGTTCCTTTTCAGTGCCTTTGAGTGAAAGCGATTTGGCACCGAAATCAAACATGGCTTCCGCTGACCTGGCACGCAGTTGGGAAAGCGGGCTGACGATACTGACCTGCCCATTCAGATCGAGAACCAGATCCTTCGTATCTGTATAGGCCGCCTGTATGAGATCTGCTTCAACTGCGAGCACGCCAATTTGCATTTCCGCCTGACCGCGCAAGCTGATTTGATGCTTACCATCCTGCTGAATCTTGTATTCGATTTCCTCCCCCTTGAGTTCCATGCCTTGTATCTGGAGCGTATGCACTTCGCCAGGCGGGTCAGATTTCGAGCTGGAATCTTCTGCGCGGCCGGAAAGTGTCAGGAGAAGCAGAAACAGAATACTCAAACACGCTGAGAAAACGTTGTTGCACATGGTTTGTCTCCACGGACTGTATAATAAGTTTCAATAGCCGGGGCAGGCCTGTCTGGTGTTCTAACAGACAGATTTTCGATCGTCCATGCCAATTGCGATGGATCTGGTCTCTTTTTACGATCGGGGATTATCTTGCGCGTCACAGTTTTCAAATGCCATGCGATCCGACATGATATACAGAACAAGCTTAGTCACGACGCTTTAAGCAGTTACATCATTCCCAGTTCCCGTGAGAGTCTGCTCATGTTTTTTCTACAAAAATGCATTGTTAAAATTACATTCCCGGCGTTGTGCGCTGTGCTCTGCATCACAGCAGTGACATCCGCTGATGGGCCGGCGGATAACAAACCGGATCAGGTACGTCGTATCCCCGCACTGGGGGTCGAAGTTCCGGCAGCAGAACAGCAACAGTTGGAACAGGGGCTGGCGAAACTACAGGCGTCACTGGGTCAACTCAGAAAAAGCAGGGACGCCCGGATCAAAGCGTTGATCCCTGATGTGGAAATCTATCATCGCGCGGTCCGGTGTGCTCTGGAGTACCAGGAGTTCTTTCACGAACGGGAAATCGGAACGGGGCTCAATCTGTTGAAACAGGGACAGGAACGGGCTGACCAGCTGTTGAAAGGGGAAGCGCCCTGGACGCGACAGACAGGGCTGGTCGTGCGGGGCTATATTTCCAAAATCGATCAGACCGTGCAGCCCTACGGACTGGTCATCCCGGACAACTACACGTTTTCAGGTAAGAGCGATTATCGCTGCGATCTCTGGTTTCATGGCCGGGGAGAGCGTTTGAGCGAAGTCAATTTCATCAATCAGCAGCAGTCCCGCGTACAATACACGCCCGCGGATACGATTGTATTGCATCCTTATGGCCGTTATTCCAATGCGTTCAAATTCGCCGGTGAAATTGATGTACTCGAAGCGCTGGAATCAACGAAACAGAATTACCGCATCGACGAAGATCGCGTTTCTGTCCGTGGCTTTTCCATGGGAGGCGCTGCCTGCTGGCAGTTCGCCGTGCATTACGCCGACCGCTGGTTTGCTGCCAATCCGGGAGCCGGCTTCTCCGAAACGCCGCTGTTTCTCAAGGTCTTCCAGGAAGAAAAGCTGAAACCAACCTGGTACGAAGAGAAATTATGGCAGCTGTATGACTGCCCTGGCTATGCGCTCAATCTGTTTCAATGTCCGACTGTCGCTTACAGCGGGGAAATCGATCGACAGAAGCAGGCCGCCGATGTGATGGAACAGGCGCTGAAAAAAGTGGGCATCGACATGGTGCATATCATCGGTCCGGATACGGCCCATAAAATTCATCCGGACTCGAAAGTCATCATCGAGGAGAAAATGGATTCCCTGGCTCGGGTGGGCCGACAACGCGTGCCAGCCACCATTCATCTGGTCGCCTATACGCTGAAATACAACCGTATGGCATGGGTCACGCTGGATGCAATGGAAGAAGAATGGACGCAGGCCCAGATCGACGCCCGGTTACTGAGTGGCAACCGCGTCGATGTCAAAACGGAAAATGTGACCGCCTTCTCTTTCAAAATGGCAGCCGGCGAATCGCCGCTGGATATGACTCAACCGGTGACCGTACAGGTGGATGGCAGGAAACTGGAAGCACCCCGCCCCCTGTCCGACCGTTCCTGGGAAGTCTCGTTTCATAAATCAGGAGACAGCTGGCAGGTGGGCCCCGCGACTTACGAACCGGGCCAGCTGGTGAAGAAACATAACCTGCAGGGCCCGATTGACGATGCCTTTATGGATTCGTTTATCTTTGTCTCTCCTTCCGGAACCTGTGCCTCTCCGACCGTCGACAAGTGGGTTCAGTCCGAACTGGAACATGCCATCGTTCACTGGCGTCAGCAGTTCCGCGGCGATGCCCGCGTGATGAAAGATGCAGAAATCACGGATAAAGAAATCGCGTCCAGCAACCTCGTCCTGTGGGGAGATCCCCAGAGTAACCAGCTCATTAAGAAGATCGCCGATCAACTGCCGATCCAATGGACCGCCGATGCGATCACTGTAGGCGATAAACAATACCCGGCGGATCACTGTGCTCCGGTGCTGATCTTCCCGAATCCATTGAACCCTGAAAAATATGTCGTGATCAACAGCGGCTTCACTTATCGTGAGTACGCTTATCTGAACAATGCCCGACAGGTGCCGATGCTGCCCGACTGGGCGATCATCGATTTGCGGACTCCCGCGGGCAGTCAGTATCCGGGGAAAGTCGTTGACGCGAATTTCTTTGACGAATTCTGGCGATTAAAATAAAACGTTCCTTTCCCGGGATTCACACTGGGGAATCACAAAAACAATCCATTTTCAAATAGTTGGCTGCACCATGAAACATCTGACAAAATTTCTGATTGCTGTTTTTTTTCTGGGAATGACTGGTCTGACCCGGGCAGAAGTCTCGTATTTCAAACCTTCTTCCAAGACGGGAGCTTCGCTGTGTGTCGTCGTGAAAGACGATGTCCTGGCGCATACTTCTCAGATCCTCCCCTTGAATATCAAAGGGGGAATGATCACTTCAACGGGCGTCGGCGATCAGACGGCACTCGTGTTGAAGAACCTGGATTATCTGCTGAAAAAGGTGGACTCTTCGCTGAATAAGCTGGTGAAGTTGAACATCTATGTCGCCCGTGAAGAACTGGTCGCGGAAGTGCAACAACGGCTGGCAAAGGAACTGGAACTGATCGCACAACCGGCGTGCACCTACGTGGTCACGAAACTGCCCGATCCCAAAGCGCTTGTCGCACTGGATGCAATCGCTGCGACAGATTCATCCAGTAAGCTGACAGAAACCAAAGTCTTCAACGACGCTCCTTCCGGATTCCGTGTCGCCCTGTTACCCGCAGGTCGGACGGCATATATATCCGGCCAGGCCGTCAAAGCAGACACCGTATCAGAAGCTGCGATCAAGACGATGAAAGAACTGTTTGAAACGCTGGAATACCTGGGTGCGAAACCGAAGAACATCGTGCACATCAAAGCGTTCATGACGCCCATGAGCCAGGCCAATGAAGTGAACGAGATGATCGACGGCATCTTTCCCGAAGAGCGCCGACCGCCGGTCACACTGGTCGAATGGTTTTCATCGCTGCCCATCGAAATCGAAATGATTGTCGCCATGCCCGAAGCAGCACCTGCTTCCCGCCCCGCGGAAACCGTCACTTATAAAACTCCGACCGGCATGAAAGCGTCTCCCGTCTATAGTCGCGTCGCGATTGCGGAAGTCAGTGACCGGATTTATGTCTCGGGCATCACCTCGAAAGAACCAGGTGACTACCCCACACGAATTCACAGCGTCTTCAATCAACTGCAGGCCATTGTGGGAGAAGCGGGCAGCGATATGCAGCACCTGGCGAAAGCGACTTATTACGTCTCTGAAGACGGCATCAGTGGTGACTTCGGTAAGATCCGTACCGAATACTATAACCCAAAGCGACCGCCGGCTGCTTCCAAGGCCACCGTTAAAAGTGTGGGTGTGCCGAATCGGATTCTGGTGCTGGATATGATTGCGATACCGGCAAAATAAAGGCCGGTTATGATCACTTAAATAAAAAACGCCCTGTTGCTGCAGGGCGTTTTTTTAATGCATTGTTTTGAGGCGGCTTCAGGCAATAATTTCTTTCACCACGCGATTTTCCTGACCATCAATCAGTGTCTGTGGTGCACCGTTGCGGGTAAAGGTCAGGCGTTCGGCTTCCAGACCAAACAGATGCATGAGCGTCGCGTGATAGTCACTGTGGCTGACTTTGTCTTTAATAGCATGATGACCGAAATCATCGGTTTCACCATATGTCATGCCCCCCTTCAGCCCACCCCCGGCGAGCCACATGCTGAAGCCGTAAGTGTTATGATCGCGGCCCTGCTTAGCCATACCTGCGTCATTCTGAATCACAGGCAGGCGGCCCATTTCTCCGCCCCAGTGAACGAGGGTTTCATCCAGCAGACCACGCTGTTTGAGATCTTTCACCAGGCCTGCAGCCGGAACGTCGACCCGCTTACAAGCCAGCGGGAGCGAAGTCCGCATATTCGTATGATGGTCCCAGGTCTGGTTACCGGTCATGATTTGAACAAAACGCACGCCCCGTTCAATCAGGCGGCGGGAGATCAGGCAGCGTTTGCCGAATTCGGCTGAGGTGGGGTCGTCGATCCCATACATGGCCTGCGTCGCTTTGGTTTCCTTACTCAGATCCAGCGCCTCAGCAGCTGCGGTCTGCATTTTGGCCGCCAGTTCGTAACTGGCAATGCGTGCCGAGAGATCGTCTTCACCCGGATGTTGATTTAAATGACGCTGATTCAGATTTCCCAGAAAGTCGAGGTACTTCTCCTGGGCTTTGCCGCTCAGGTGAGGCGGGGCATTCAGATTCAGAATGCGTGGTTCCTTGGGACGAATTACGGTTCCCTGGTACAGGGAAGGCAGCCACCCGTTGGTCCAGTTATCGACGCCGAGCACAGGTGCACCGCCGGGATCGACCATCGCAATATACGCGGGCAGATTTTCTGATTCGGCTCCCAGGCCGTAGGTCAACCAGCTGCCGAGGGTCGGTCGGCCGGGTAGAATGCGACCGCTGTGCATCGCATAGATTGACTGACCATGGTTATTCACACTGGTGTGCATGGATCGCATCAGCACGATATCGTCCACGACTTCCGATAAACCGGGAACGAGTTCTGATAACTCCATTCCGCAATTACCGTGTTTGCTGAATTTCCAGGGACTGCCTAATACTTTCGAACTGGCCTGGGCCGCGTTATCGTATTTGATGTCACCCGGAAACTTTTTGCCATCGTACTTCTGGAGCATCGGTTTGGGATCGAACATATCCAGATGACTGGGGCCACCCTGCATGAACATCGAGATCATGGCTTTGGCACGGGGAGGATGATGCGTGGGCTTGAGGGTCAGGTCAAATTGCTGCTTTTCCAGCGGTGGTTGTTTGAGATCTGGTCGGGCGACAGCAGGATTGGCGTGTGCCTGTTCCTGGTTCAATAGCCAGGACAGAGCCAGCGATCCGATGCCCATGGAACCGGAAGCCAGAAAATGCCGCCTGGAGTGAGGTGCTGAAATCGATTGTTTATTCATAATTCGATACCGTTATTCTTACCGGATTCAAAATTTCATTTTCAGATCACAGTTTCAGTGAAGCTGAATCAGTCTACATACAGGAAGCCGTTACTGCTGAGTAATGCCTGACAGAATGTCGCCAGTGCCAGATGCTCAGGAGTTTTACCTGCATTGTCTTTTCTATCTTTAAACTGAGGCAACTGCGAATCGATAAATTCGACAGACTGCTGAACTTCTTCAGTGGATGCCTCTTTACCGAAGGCCAGCATCCAAGCCAGCTTGACCTGTTCTGCTTTATTGCCGGCTTTTTCTTTCAACAGTCGTTCTGCGAACAACTCGGCATTTTCGACCATGAACGCGCTGTTCATCATCAGCAGTGACTGTGGTGCGACGGTTGAAGAAGAACGTTTCTCACAGTTCGGCTCCATCTTGGGTGCATCAAACATATCGAGCACGGCCAGCGGTTTGCTGCGACTGACGGTGACGTAGATACTGCGACGGAACTTGCGATCATCCATCTTCAGGTTTTTCCCCTGACGACCGGCTGAGTCAACATTGGCAAGGCCCACGACGATCTGCCCGACTTCGTCTTCCTTTACAGGAACCGGTTCGCCGTACAGTTCGGTTTTGAGTTTCCCGGTGACAGCGATAATGGAGTCGCGAATGGTTTCGGCTTCCAGGCGACGAACGGGCATGTGACCATACAACAGATTGTCCGGATCGGCGACATCATATTCATCGGAGCGCTGCGAACTCTGCATGTAAGCGGTGGAAGTCATCAGCATTTTATGCATGCGTTTGATTTTCCAGCCATGGGCCACAAAATCATTTGCCAGCCAGTCCAGTAATTCCAGGTGAGTCGGCGGAATTCCCAGTTTGCCGAAATCTGTCGGCGAGGCCACAATGCCTTTTCCAAAGTGATGCAGCCAGAGACGGTTCACAAACACACGTGCCGTCAGAGGATGCTCACCGTTGGTAATGTAATTCGCATACGCGAGCCGCCGTCCGGTCGTCGGGATGTCTTTGTTGACTGGAGGAATCTCAAACGGTTTTTCCAGGTTGGATTTAATCACCGTCAGCCCGGCAGGTTCCAGTTCATGTTTGGGCTGCTCAAAATCACCGCGGTTGAAGAAGAACGTTTTGGGGACTTTTCCGGGCACTTCTGTCAGTACGCGGATGAATTCTTCTTTGGGTTTCTTATCCCGGATCGCCGTCGCTTTGTCACTGTACTCAGTCAGGATTTTTGTGGTTTTGAGATCCGCCAGCCGCTTGGATTCGTCTTTGAGATGCTGAATCTCCGCGGCTCCCTGGGGGTCGAACTTTTCCAGATTGGAAACGGAGACCAGTAACGCCGGGAATTCCGCCAGAATCTGTTTCTGCTCTTCGGTCTGGCTTTTGACTTCTGCTTTTTTCGCAGCCAGTGCTAAGGCCTTCTTCTCGGCGGGTATCTTATCCAGCGTTTCTTTTTCGATTTTTTCTACCAGCGTTTTGGCCAGTTCCTTGGCTTTTTGAGCCGCTTTGCTCGACTGTTCATGAAGCGTGCGATCGTAGAGATACAGCGAACCGGCAGACAGACGATTAATACGGGGATACTCTTTGAGCAGCGCCACCTGCTCTTTGCTGCGTTCTTTGCCGGCAGTTTTGTAGGCAGTTCGCATGGCGTCCCGTTTGTCTTCGGGCACGTCCATCAGTTCGCGTTCCAGTGTCCGGTCGATAAACTTGTTGACCAGTTCGGTACGTTCTGCGAGGACTTTCTTCGCTTCCGCTTCCAGTTCATTGGCGACTTTGCGATCCTCGTCCGACATGATCGAAATGCGCCGGGCGACGGGAGTCCGCCAGTTTTTCCAGTCCAGAGCCGGCTCGAAAATCGCCCGGAACCGATAGTAATCATTCTGGGGGATCGGATCGTACTTGTGATCGTGGCACTGGGCACAGGCGATGGTCATTCCCAAAATCGAAGAGGAAACGATATCCACCGTGTCGATGATCACCTGATTTTTGGCGACTTCCCGTTCTGCCGGATTACTGCCTGTGCCATCCGGGGCCATACGGAGAAATCCGGTGGCAACCAGTTTTTCCATCTCTTCCGGACTCAGCTTATGATAGGGGGGCTTGACCATCTCATCGCCGGCCAGTTGTTCTTTCAGAAACTGATCGTAGGGTTTGTCCTCGTTGAAGGCACGAATCACATAATCCCGGTATCGAAAGGCCCAGGGACGATCCTGATCTTTATTGTTGTAGCCTTCGGAGTCGGCATAGCCGGCGACGTCCAGCCAGTGTCGGCCCCAGCGTTCACCATAATGTGGGGAAGCTAGCAGACGATCAATCAGCTTTTCGTAGGCGTCCGGGCTCTTGTCATCCAGAAACTGTTTGAGTTCTTCGGGCGTGGGAGGCAGGCCAGTCAGGTCGTAAAATGCACGTCGGGCCAGTACTGTTTTATCCGCCTGCGAAGTGAACGTGAGATCTTTTGCTTCCAGCTTCGAGAGCAGAAAGGCATCGACGGGCTGCTTGACCAGCGTGGATTGTTTGACCTTGGGAACCGGGTAATTCTTCACGGGTTGAAAGGACCAGAATGCCAGATCGTCGGGGGCCACGTAATCGGGTCCGATCGTCTCGGGCT
Organism: uncultured Gimesia sp.; assembly: GCF_963972345.1. Lineage (NCBI taxonomy): Bacteria > Pseudomonadati > Planctomycetota > Planctomycetia > Planctomycetales > Planctomycetaceae > Gimesia > uncultured Gimesia sp. Next base: position 27,606 of record NZ_CAXAVM010000047.1, read on the forward strand.
CAGGTCGGATGTTGTGGGCTCCCTGATTGACCCACTGCTTGAGAATTGCCAGTTCTTCATCGGGCATCGGTTTGCCTTCGGGAGGCATTTCTCCGGCTTCAATTCGGGAAATCAGTTCACTCTGATCGCTTTTTCCAGGCACGATCGAGGGGCCACTGTCTCCCCCTTTGAGCATGAACCGCTTCAGGCGCAGGTCCAGATTGCCTTCCATCTCGCCATTCTCGCCATGACAATGCAGACAGTGAACCTTGAGAATTTTGCGCACATCGTTTTCGAACGAAAGTTTTGATGTCTGTTCTGCAGGCTCAGCGGCTCGCACTGAATTCAGACAGACAGAAGCGGTAAACAGAGACGCCAGGAAAAGTCGCCCGATCATAGAAGAAGACTCTCTTGGTAATGGTTTCAGTGAGGGCTATCCACGTTCAATGAATAGTATGTATGGAGGGCTCATCGCAGACTTTAAGATGAGTAATATCTAAAAGTTGCTTATATATTATGGTATCGGTTTTAGACCGAAGTGCAAGAGAGGATTTTCGCAGGAGTTTGATTAATAGAAAAGAGTCAAACTCTCAGGATTGTCCCAGACAGAGAGATTCTGTGTCTCATCGCCGGCGGTCAGTACCATATTCACCGTAAACTGCTACCTGATAAACAGTTACACCGCTAATCATCCAGTGACCAGTTTTTTCATGAATTCCCCTTCATTGAGGGTGGGGCGTTCAGGGCTGCCTTTGTGGCGATATTCAAGTTTCAGGTTATCCAGCCCCAGCAGATGATAAATGCTGGTATGAATATCCCGGACATGCATCCGGTCTTCGACGGCGTAGAGACCGAGTTCGTCTGTGGCGCCAATCGTCTGGCCTCCCTTGACGCCGCCTCCGGCCATCCACATGGTGAAGCCGGTCGGGTTATGATCGCGGCCGTCCCCTTTTTCACTCATCGGGGTACGACCAAATTCGCCGCCCCAGACAACGAGAGTGGAATCGAGCAGACCACGCTGCTTGAGATCCTTCAACAGGCCGGCCACGCATTTGTCCATCCCTTTGCAGAGACTGGAATGACGTTTTTCAATGCTTGAGTGCGAATCCCATTTACTGCCGGCTCCGTTATAGAGCTGCACGAAGCGCACGCCCCGCTCTACCATGCGACGCGCCAGCAGGCAGTTTGTGCCATAGACCTTGGTTTCCTTCTGGTCCATGCCGTACAGTTCCTGGGTCTCTTTGGTTTCCTGCGACAGGTCGATGGCTTCGGGAGCAGCAGCCTGCATCCGAAATGCGAGTTCGTAGGATTCAATCCGGGCATCCAGTTCGGACTGCTGTTTGCGGGAAGCAGCATGACGTTGATTCAGTTTCGCCAGCAGATCCAGTTTGCCGGCTTCCTGCGTCGGGTAAATATCTTCGGGACGATACAGGTTCGAGATCGGCGTTTTACCGGCATTGAGTCTTGTCCCCTGATAGACGGCGGGAATGAAAGCGGTTCCCCAGTTACGGGGGCCGTTCACGACGGTTCCGTTATTATCCTGGATGACAACGAAGGCAGGCAGGCTGTCGTTTTCGGTTCCCAGGCCGTACGTCACCCAGCTGCCCAGTGAAGGTCGACCAGCCAGGGGAATGCATGTATTCATCTGGCAGACACCACCAGCATGATTAATGCCATTGGTCCAGCAGCCACGCAGGACCGCAATGTCATCGACACAGGTCGCAGTATGTGGCAACCAGTCTGAAACCCAGGTCCCCGCTTCGCCATGCTGCTTCCATTTTCGCTGGGAAGCCAGCAGTGGTGAATTGACTTCGCCCATCGCGGTAATCGGCTTTTTGAAACTTTCGGGCAGTGGTTTGCCTGCCAGTTTCTGCAGATCCGGTTTGGGGTCGAACAGATCGATATGGCTGGGGCCCCCTTCCATGAACAGGAAGATCACACTTTTCGCAGTCGCGGGAAAGTGAGTCTGTTTCGAAGCCAGCGGAGAGAGAGACTTGCCGCTCGAGATGGCTGCGCTCTGCGCCTGTTGGGCCATTAAGGCGTTCAAGGCGATTCCGCCGAAACCTGCGCCGGCCTGAAACAGAAGCTGACGTCGATTGATATTCTGTTGAGTCTGATTGCTCATGGGTTTATCTTTCTACTCTTGCTGTCGTAAGTCACGACGGATTAATCCAGGTAGAGGAATTCGTTGGAGTTTAACAGCACATGACAGAGATCTGCTAAAGCCTGTTGACGTGCGTTGCTGGCTCCGAGTGAAGTTTCCGAAGGAGGCAGGATCCGCAGGGCCCCAGCGACCTGGTTTTTTAACAGGCTGTTCTGATCCTTGAACTGCCAGAAGGCGACTGTGGCATCCGGCTGCTGATCGGGTTGATTGATGAGCAGTTGCTGTTCCGTCAGGGCAGCCTGGCAAAGGCGGACATTGTCCAACAGCCCCGTCCACCTGCTGCCTGATGTTTTCTCGCGTCCCCCCAGAACCAGATTATGATCGGGACGATAGTTTCCCACGACAGAATGTTTGACTGAGACAGTCTGCAGCGGTTTATCTGAGAAGAGCTCTTTGACATAGAACGTAATCCCCTTCTCACTGGTATCCGCAATGTTGATCGCGGCAGCGACATAATAGGGTTTATGGAGTTCCAGATGCAGATTGGAGGGCACCACCTCGTAAGTCAGTTTTCCCTGTTTGTTATCGCCGACCAGTTGCAGAATCAGGTTGCGAGGTTTGTAGGCGGATTTCTGACTGGTGACCCCGAATGACCAGCCCTGCTGTTGGGAGTTGCCGGTCCAGTGAGCGGCGATCGTATTGACGGACGCATTTTCATAAATGGAATCCAGCTGCACGACGGCTTCAATCGTCAGATCTGCCGCGGGCAGTGAACTGGCAGGCCCTGCACTCAGGCTGGAGAGTTTTGAGTCTTTCCCCAGTTTGATGGCTTCGCCCGTTTTGGGAGTGATGTGCCCCACGAAGGTCTGCTTCTGACTGTCGGATTCAGCTGCAATCCGTTTCTGTTGAGTATCGAGAAATTCCGAAAACAGTTTGATCTCAGTCGGCTCCGGTTTCTTACCGAATGTCATCTGATGCAGATGACTGATCAGTTCTTCCTCGGTATTGAACGGCTCCGATTGCACATTGCGGGCCATCGCTTTAGCACGTTTCAGGAACCAGTCGCCGTTGATCATCAGTAATGCCTGGTTGGCAGTGGTGGTCACATCGCGCTGGGCGACACTTTGAATACCGCCGGGCAGATCGAAGGCACCCAGAACAGGGTCCTGCACATTCCGTTTCATAATTGTATAAATGCTGCGACGTGGCTGACTCGCACTGACGGAAGGCCCTCCCAGTTTCGTATCCAGTTCCCCGGACAGCAAGAGCGCAGAATCACGAATATCTTCTGCGTTCAGGCGGCGGATGTTGGCCCGCCAGTGCAGTCGGTTCGCAGGATCTTTCAATTCGGCCTGTCGCGGTGCCGGATGGAACGCGGACAGTCGGTACGTCGAGGAGTTCATAATCAGGCGATGCAGATTTTTAATGCTCCAGCCATTCTCCACGAAATAGTTCGTGAGCCAGTCCAGCAGTTCGGGATGACTGGGCGCCTCTCCCATATGGCCGAAATCGTTGGCAGTTGCTACCAGTCCGGTGCCGAAATGATACTGCCAGACGCGGTTGGTAATGACACGTGTAGTCAGTCGATTCTGAGGATTCACCATCCAGTTCGCCAGCGCCGTGCGACGACCTGTGGAATGGGGGGCCGTCGAAATGGGGACGATTTCCGCTTCACCGGGCTTCAAGAGGGATAAAAAGCCGGGCACGATGGGTGTATGTTCCGGGTCATCGGGAATTGTGGTCACCGGGATCGCGCCTTTGGCGTCGGTCACACTCATGCCGGTAGGCAATGCTTTGGGTTTCAAGTCGTCAAAGGCAGCCAGCTGTTCGAGCAGTTCCTGGTATTTTTTGCCGTTTGGTTTAGCGCTCTTCTTCAGTGAAACCAGTGCCCGGTTCTGTTTATCTTCGACCTGTCGGTTAACAAGGTCTGCCAGCTGATGCTCGTGAGCGGTCCGCTCCTCTTCCGGTTTCTCCATGATAGCCTGGATATCGGCTGGGAACATCTGGATCTGGCTGCGGGCTGCTCCCTCCAGCGATTTCTTTGTCAACTCTTCGATCTGGGCACGAATGTCAGCCGTTTTCTTTTCCCAGATATCCTGTTTCTGATTGTATTCAGCCAGTTCCTGCGGTGTCACAAAGGGGACATCGTCGCGAGGCATCATCGGTGCAAAAAATGCCTGCAGGCGGTAATAATCCTGATGGGAAATCGGATCGAATTTATGATCGTGACAGCGGGCACAGCCCATGCTCATTCCCATAAAAACATTGCCGGTGGCATCGGTAATGTTGTCGAGGATGTCATTCCACTGCGTGCGTGCATCGCGCTGATTGTATTCGTAGAGGTAATGTCTGAGGAACCCGGTCGCCGCAAGTGCTTCGGGATCTTCCGGTGCAATTTCATCGCCGGCCAGCTGCTCTTTTACAAATTGCGAGTATGGTTTATCACTGTTGAATGAGCGGATGACATAATCCCGGTAGCGCCAGATTTCCGGACGAAACGCGTCCTGGTTGAACCCGTCTGATTCGGCATAGCGAACCACGTCCAGCCAGTGTCGAGCCCATTTTTCACCATAATGCGGGCTCTCCAGCAGCTCTTCAATCAGCCGCGGCCAGGCATCGGGTGAAGGGTCATTTACGAAGGCGTTGATCTGTTCCACGGTCGGAGGCAGGCCGATCAGATCATAGTAAGCACGTCGAATCAACGTGGTACGACTGGCTGCGCCGGCGGGTTGCAAGCCTTCTTTTTTCAGACGGTTAAAGATGAACGCGTCAACCGGATTTTTCGACCAGTCCTGTGCCTGGACCTCGGGAACGTCTGTCTGCTTGACGGGCTGAAACACCCAGAAGTTACGGTCTTCTTCGGTGAAGAATGTTTCCAGCTTTCGCTGCTTGATGACGTAGTCTGCGTTTTCCGGCCAGTAAGCGCCGGTATCGATCCATTGTGTGAGTGCGGCGATTTCTTTATCAGCCAGTTTTTCATCCGGCGGCATCTCATACGATTCGTAGTTGATCGCTTCAACCAGCAGACTTTCATGCGATTTGCCAGGGACAATGGAGGGGCCACTCTCACCACCGGTCAGCATGGCTTTGAGCGAATCGAGGCGCAGCTCTCCTTTTTGCTTTTTATCGCCGTGGCATTCCAGACAATGTTTAATCAGCAGGGGGCGGATTTCTTTTTCAAAGAAATGCAGCTGCCGTTGATTGCCGTTGGGATCTGCGGGCTTGGTTTTTTCTTCCGCCACAACCAGGTTGGCAGACAGCAAAAGTAACAGACTGACTTGCAGGAATCTCATGAACCATTCCTCTTTCATTTATCGACGCTGAAAATAAAAGGGTATCTATCTTCGAATCGTATCAGATGTTATTACAAATTATTTGCGTGTTTGTTTCAGGGGAGGGAGCCCGCCGATAAAGACGGGATCTATTATATCACTGTCCTCCAGCGCATCCTGGATGAACAGGCCTTCGACAGTTTCCCCTTCGGCAAAACCGAGGTCAGACAGATCAATGCCGGTCGCGAGCGCCTTGGCGCCTACGACATGCCAGTTACCGCCATTGCCTTTGGCAGTCTCCAGTTCGGCACGGGAACGAATGCCTGACTTCTGATTGAAAATGTGCAACCAGAACTTCTCCAGTGGTTTTGCTTCGGGCGAAGCGAGATCGATATCAAATTTTTGAATCAGGTGGGTTTTGGATTTATCCGTGAACGGCAGTGGTGATGCATAAAAAGCATCTCCGGTGGTGGAGTGTACGATAACCTGTAGATCAAACAGGACAATATCCGGTCCGAGATCATTGACCACCGGCTCTCGAAAATGGATGGCCATCCCGGGAGTGTTGGGGTGAGCGGGATCGTCCTGTTCATTCATGACGGGCGGCGCAGTCAAGGGCGACGTGGATCCGCCGGGATTGACCACACCGGTCAGCAGGCAACGATCCTGCTCCAGCAGATGCCGTCGCAATGTCTGCGGATTCCCATCGCTGCCGGGATCAACACCATCATTGCGGGTCAGGAAGGATTTCCCGGTATAATGAATGAGTTCGATTCCAATCAGATCATCGACTTCATACTGACAGGATTTCCCCCCCCGCTGCACTGTGACGCATTTCAAATCTTCCGCGCGTTGTTCGGGGCCCAGGGTGGTTGTATAACTAACGATCCGATCAGGCAGCTGCGACACATACTGTTTGTGATCGAACGGGATTTCATCGACCACAATCCCGTTATTGGTGGTTAAGCGCTGCGCCATACCACGGGTCAACCGCTGTGATTTGACTTCACTTTCGGGCTTGAGTTTCACAGGCCGTACATCGGTTTCCCCTTCGACGACCTGCACGTCGGTATTACCCGCCTCAGAGACATTGACAGAAAACCGGGTGCCGTAATCAACGACATTGGAGAGTGGTGTTTCAACGGTAAACCCTTCGGCACCATCGGGGGCATAGACGGAACAGGCACCGTAACGCACCGCGAGATGCTCTGGCCCCTGGCTTTCAAAGACGGCAGGTCCGGTCAGAATGACCTCGGCCCCGTTGCTAAAAATCAGCTGCAGCTGTCCGGCCGAGATCGCATATTCCTGGCGGTTCACGATGGGGGAACCGACTTTCAGGGAAGGAGAACCTTCGGCAAACCGGACGGCGGCGGTCTGAGTGACAGCGGCGACAGCAGGAGTTTTCATATCAGGTTGAGGGAGATCCTGACCGAGTTGCGGAGCGGCAGGTGGAGACTGATCGAAAACAAGAAAACCTGTCACCAGTACCAGGCAGGCAGCGGAGATCAGCAGCCACAATGCGGAAGTTGTTTTCCCGGGCTGACCCGGTGGCGCCTGTGTATGGGCAGCGGGAACCAGCGGTGTCTGGATCTGAAACTCAAAATCGGAAATGGGCTGCTCGTCGTGCATGCGCTCCAGATTCAGATGCAGGTCGAGATAGTTGAAATATTTCTGCCTGGCATCTGCATCGGTAGAGAGCATGTCTTCGAGCTGCTGATGCTGCTCACCTGTGATGGTCTGGTTGCACAGCGCACCGAAGAGCTCATACAGCTTTTCATTATGTTTATTGTCTTGATTCATTTTCCCTCTCCTGTATAAGCGACGGTACGTTCTATACAGCGAGTTAATTGACGACGAATCTGATTGAGCCTGTTATACAGAGTCTGTATCGCAGCTCCGGCGACTTCTGCTAAATCTTTCACGGGGACCTGATCACGATAGACCTGGTTTACCAGCTTGCGATCTTTCTCTTTCAGCTTTTGCATACACTCTTCTAACGCGGTAGCACGCTGATCCAGTTTGAGCTGTGGAATCTCAGCACGTTCATCCGCCAGTTGCTGGATGACATCATCCCGAAACTGCAACCGTTTTCTCTGGGCTACACGCATGAAGTTTTTGACTTCATAAAAAGCAACGCCGCAGGCCCAGGAAAAAAAACTGCAGGTTTCATCATAGTCAGCAAATTTTTTCCAGAGAATCAGGCTGGTTCTCTGAAATACGTCTTCCGCATCATCCCGGTTGGGCAGCAACGAAAAAATGTAGGAGTAGATCTGATTTCGATGCTGCGTGAACACATGGAGAAATTTCACATGGAGTTCGTCGGGCAGGGCTGTCGGTTCCTGTTCAATGTTCATGCAGATGACTTCATTCAACCGGTAATAATATGATAGTTATTCCTGACTACAAATTCAAAAACAAAACTCTCCCTGTAAGGCAATCGTACAGGGAACAGGCGAATTACCCCCGCAATCTGTTGAAATTGATAGAGATTTCCGGATCACTGCCCTGAAGGACGCATTTCGCCCTCAAAACCCTGCAAACCGACCCAGGCTGTATCCATAAGTATACACCAATGTGATTTCTGAAGCCAATTCCAGTTTACCTGGAAAAACAGAGGTAAACGCCAGTAGATGCGTACGAATGCCTTTCAGGGACAGACTCCATCTTGTCCACCTGTTTTCAGGTTGGTGAATCCTCCTCGCATACCTGTACATTCGCCTGTTCGATTTTTGACCGGGCTCCCATCACAAAATATATCGTTTCGCTGGATTCATTATTTCTACTTATCTGCTCCAGTTGAAAATCTCATCATCAGTCTCGTTTTAGAAAGACAGGTCATTGCCATGAAGAAATTCAGCCGCTTGAATTGTCAGCGGGGTTTTACCCTGATTGAACTGCTGGTCGTCATCGCCATCATTGCCATTTTAATTGCGCTGTTACTGCCTGCGGTACAACAGGCGCGTGAAGCCGCCCGCCGAAGCACCTGTAAAAACAATCTCAAGCAGATTGGTCTCGCATTACACAATTACCATGAAACGTTCCGCACCTTTCCTCCCGGATATGTTGAAGAACAACTGCCTGCAAACGGGGGCTCCATTGCAGACAACCAGGGGCACTGGGTCTGGAATGCACTGGTGCTGCCCTATATCGATCAGGCCCCACTGTTCAATCAGCTCAATGTGGGCACCGTACCGGCCTCCACCATGCTGAATACCTCTGCCATCCGCAATACCATGCAACAGACGCTGCCCGCATTTCGCTGCCCCTCGGACACGGGTCCGCGGACGCATGAAGAACTGGGACGCAAAATCATGTCAGCCGCTGGAACTGAATATGGACTGGCAGTCACCAATTATATCGTCGCTAACAATTCCTTCGGCTTAAAGAAGGACAGTGGTACGAATCCAACCAACCATGCCAACGGTGCCTTCTATCGAAACAGTGATGTCCGCCTGCGTGACTTCAGCGATGGCAGCAGTAATGTGATTATGGCAGGCGAACGGGCTTATTCTGTAGGGAGTGTCAAAGCCTTCGCCGGTGCAATGTATGCCACCCGTGACTACAACGCCACAGGCCCCGCGATCAGTTCATCCGGTTCGAGTTCCAACCAGGGACTGATTGCCATCATGGGGGGAGGTGCTGCTCCCATCAATGCGAATGCATCGACGGGCCAGGGACGGATTGCCTTCAGCAGTAAACATGTCGGAGGCGCCCACTTCCTGTTTGGTGACGGCCGGGTTGTTTTCCTCAGTGAAAACATCGATCACAATGCAGCCACAATTCCCGCTGACAGTACGTTCGAATATCTCATCGGGATCAGCGATGGAAATATCACAGGCGAGTATTAAGCAATCGCTTTGACTTGTTAATTCAATTCATCCAGAGACAGGCAGAACACAGACTGCCTGTCTCTGTTCGTTGACATCTACCGTAAACAGGAAACAGACGGGTGAGTTGGAATTCCACAGCAGCACCTCTATGATGCGTCACTTTGTGAATTTTCATTCACATGATTCAGATTTACTGCGTTCAGGAGACTTTCATGCTTTCCAAAGAAATTTCATTGCGGATTCTATGTATGTATATCCTGTGTCTGTTCATCACAGGATGTGGCGGCGAGGCGAGTGACCAGCCGGACCTGGGAAATGTCAACGGCACGGTGACCCTGGATGGTGAACCACTGGCCGGAGCGATGGTGGTATTCAGTCCGGAAAAAGGGCGGTCTTCCATGGCGATTACCAATGACGACGGTCAGTACGATCTGCTGTATGTGGGCGATACCCGCGGCGCCAAACTGGGGACGCATCAAATCAGCATTACTACCGCACAGGCTGACAGCGCTGAAGAAGCAGGCGGTGAAGAAGCCACGCCGTTCAAGGAAAACATTCCGGCGAAATACAATTCTGAAAGCACCTTGTCCGAAGAGATTCAGGCAGGCGACAATCAGATTGATTTTGAACTGACATCCGACTGATGAGAGATCCATCACACTCAGCCGCCAGGCGCTGAAGGAAATTACTTTTCTCCAGGGCCCGTTTTGATTTCAATCGCTTCAGTTTTCCAATGCCATCAGATAGGCAATCAGATCTGCCATTTCCCGGGTTTTGATTTTCTTTTCAAAGCCTTCGGGCATTAACGATTTACCGGAACTGCGTATCTCTTCAATATTCTCCCGCAGTATCGTAATTTCCTTATTCTCGGCTTTTTTCAAAGTGATACTGGACGGAGTCTCATTGACAATAATACCGGTTTCAATGAGCCCCACATCGGTCACCACCACATATTCCAGATAGTTCGGCGAAACTTCCTTGTTGGGATCCAGTACATGCACCAGGATTTCCGATGCGGTCCGGTTTTTGATGGTCGCTAAATTCGGACCGACTTCATAGCCTTCTTTTCCCAGTTTATGACAGGTCAGACACTCCCGTTTGAATATGACTTTGCCGGCTGCCAGGTCTGTTTTCAAATCCAATGCGGGCTGATAGGCGGCAATGATTTCACGACGCGGGCCCAAGGTATCCCCGGCGAATAATTTTTCTGCCTGCTGTTTGATTTCGGGGTTAGGGCTCTTCATCAGAATCGTACGCCTGACCTGCGGAATCTGCGCGATCGAAACAGTTCGATCTGCGATTGCGGCAAACAGTCTGAGAATCCAGTTCTGCCTGCGTAAGAGTTGATTCACTATTTCTGTGCGGACAGAGGGCGTTAACGAGGGATAGCGTTCCAGCAGCAGCTCGGCAATTTTTGTATCAGAAAAGCTGGTGAGTGCTGCCACGACTGCGGTTTGAATCGCCTGGGGTTCCCGCGCATCCAGCAGCGATATCAAAGATGCTTCTGCCTGCATGAGATCGGTACAGCTTAAGAGTTCAATCGCCTGCTGCCGCACTTCCAGTGGTTGACTCCGATCAGCGGCCGTCTGCCTGGCATTGGCAATCCGTCGCCGCAGCATTTCCGCAGCCTGGCCCTGATCATCTGCGGGAAATATCAACAATGTTTTTCCGCTCCGTTTCAACCCCTGACCAATTGCTAAAATCACCGTATCCTGCAGCGCTGCCGACACCTGTGGTTGACCGGGAGACTCGTAGCTGGCAGTCAGTTCCAGAATCTGTTTGACTTCGGGAAGCTGCTGCCTGGTTCCGATCACATTCGACAGCTGACTCAACAGCGGTTTTGCGGCGGGGCTGCCGG
>NZ_CAXAVM010000048.1:0-38468 GCF_963972345.1 uncultured Gimesia sp.
CGGAACGATGGTCCTCCAGGGAAGCGAGTATCCCTGTTTCTCGTCATCATACAGAACGTAGATCCCGGATTCCTGAAGTGTATTCAGGTCACGGAAGACGGTCCTGCGACTGACTTCACATTCGCTGGCAAGTTGTGCAGAGTTGTAAACACGTCCCGACTGTAATAGCGCAATCAGTCTCAGAAGACGATGAATTCGTCCAGCCACCATTGATTATCTTTTGTATGCTTTCCACAGGCCTGGTCAGTGGCGGGTGTTCAATCCCGAAAACTCAGCTTGGACGGCCTGAAGCGCAATACGAAAGAGAGATTTCGTAAACGATTCGGCAGTTCAATATCCGGAAGTAACAATCGATGGAGATGGACATCGATACTCGTCAACCTGGAATGAAACAAAAGACTGCTATGAATCAAACCAAAGTTATGTGTAAAACTAGCATGTGTTTACGACATTGCATACTGAAAATGGTAAACGCCGATTCAAATAATCAAAGGGTCGAATACCCAGCCAGCGAAAGCTGTACGATCCGAACAATGCGAACATTCGTTGTCTGGGGTTCACTCAATAAAACGGGTAGCCGGCAGTAGTTCCATATCAATGTTTTCCTCAGTATCGGCAATCGGCAACTCTTCCTGTACTGCGGAAATGCGTTTGATACCGGTCTGCGACTGTGGCGGTTCTGATTCCAATGCGACCCTGACTGCGTTCTCAATGTCCGTTTGAGCAAACGGATTTCGATGAACCGGTTCCTGATCCAGTTCGAGACGTGCAGCCGGCTGGCCGGATGCGGCCGGTGCCGGTGGAGCATATCCCGGATCCATTTCCGGTTCGGGAACCGGCAGCATTTCAGGTGTCATCCCGTCCTGTTCGGAAGAGAATGACTGGCCTTCGGCTGGGGGCATGACACCCACTTCGCCGATGTATCCGTCTGCCACGAATGGTTCCGGTTTGCTTCGCAGTTTGTGAGCATCGATTCCGTGCGTTCTGGCCCAGGCACGTCGGACGGCCTGCTGATAGGCAACCGGCGACCATTCACCTTCCATGAGATGCACGTTGTTATGCTGCAGCAAAGTACCCTTCCATTTGTGGAGGTTCTTGATTGCGACGTTGTAAGCAACCAGCGAGCGGTAGTATTCCGTTTCCGCAGCAGCCAGTGAGGACTGGGCACGTAACAGTGTATCGAGTGTTGTTGTTCCTGCCTGAACTTCCGCATCAAACAATTCCACACGTCTGCGGGCGGCACGCCAGCGGTTGAAGTTGGATTGGGCGGTCGCATAGTTTTTGGTCAGGTCCTGGAAGGTGATGGCCAGTTCCTGGCTGACATCCATTTCCTGCGCTTTGAGAACAGCGCGGGCTTTCGACAGACGGAATTCGAGGTTTTCCACCTGTGCATGTGCGGAACGGAAACCGAGCGGCATACTGAATTCCCAGCCAAGGGTCCAGCTGTCCTGATCATTATCCATCATGGTTCCATAGGCACTGTGCAGACCCTGGGAAGTGACGCCATCGGTATTTTTCTGGCTCAGCAGACGATCACCAAATCCGTTGACCTGGTAGCTGGAAACGAAGTCCAGACGAGGTTTTGTCAGGCTGGTGGCAGCCATTCTCTGAAATTCCAAGCTTTTGATATTCCACTTCTGTTTCCGTAATTCAACGCGATGGACGAGTGCTTCCGTCAGACTCATGCTCCAGTCGGGAGTAAATTCTGCGGCAATCGGATCATCGATCGGTCGAATGATTTTTCCATCGTTCACCGGCAGACCAACGAGCCGACGGAAACGACTTTCCGCGGTGTAGATATCGCTGCGTGTTGCCTGAACCAGTGACTGGGTTTCAAACAGACGGTCTTTGGCCTGTGCTTCATCAGCCGGTTTGAAGTTTCTGGTACCGCCGGCTTCCAGCTTAGCATGGGCTTCCCGCCAGCTGCGGAGGGCTGAGTTCCGGGCGACTACCTGGGTATCGTACAAACGATATGCCAGATAGAGTTGCCAGTAGCTTTCTTCAATGTCAGAAACCAGGTTTCGCACATTCTTCTCAAAATCTGCAAGCACCAGGTCATTATTGATGCGGGCGATCACGACCCCCTGGCTGACCCCGGTAATCCCGGTGAAACCGGAACCAATGGGCCCGGCAATTCGGGTGTAATCAACGCCGGCACCGGCGAGGAACGGCTGGCGATAAGACAGCCCCGCGTTTCCGGAATAGATCGAGGGAAACAGCTGAGTGGTGGCGTTACTGCCTGTGTAGTTCCAGTTATGTGACAGCGCAAACTGTCCGCCGTTCGCAAATGTTTTCGATAAGCCAGACTGAAATTGACCGGTTTCCTGTGTGAGCGTACCACCGGGAACGCCACCAAAGAACGGGCTGTTCTGTACCTGTTCGGAGCGGCCCCAGAGCATGTTGGCGGTAAAGGTCGTATCAAATGCAGACAGTGCCGCTTCCACACCCCGTGATCCACCCAGCAGCACGTTGGTTTCCTGGATAGACGGATCGAAAATGGTAGGCGTACCATCAGGATTATTTAACAGGCCATTGCCGTTGGTTCCCAGCGTACCGGAAACCCGGATGACTTCACTGTTTGCCAGACCCAGATGAATCGCGTCCATCAGGGGTAAATCCCAGATTTCATCCTGCGAACGGTCGGTCAGTGTTCGCGGTTTCCCGGAAAATGTGATTTCTTCGGGTGTCTGTTCGTAGACCGCCGGATATTCGATTTTCGTGGCGACATCCTCATAGTACTGGAGTTCTTTGTCTCCGAGATAATGAAGATCGGTATCGGTACCCAGACCATGACAGCCGACAAGCTGGCTGGTAATCAGGCATCCACAGAAAAACTGGTGTAACTTCTGGCGAAGGTTCATGTTTTTATCCTTCAAGACATGAACAACGATTATGGACACAAAGTGTATGCACATAACCACTTAAAGTTCATAATCGATAGTACTTTCAGGGAGAAATCACCAAGAGGGCAAGGCAGCCATCACGCGAAACTGTCGCTGGATCGCCGGGCAGGCAGCCTTTTCGGTAAAATCACTACATTCGGTATCGGCTGTTTAATCGTTACAACTTGACTTTTTTGACGATTGGTCAAAATTCTGTTGAAAATGACTTTGAGGTCCGAATTCCCTGTAGGGTTTTCCGCATAGCTTCTTGATCAGAATGAGTTCGCCGGCATCATTCTGCTCGATGGCGTGTCCCAGGAACTGTAAAGCGTATCCTGCGCAAAAGGCAATTCCCGCATAATTCCAGTGTCCCGCGATACCGAATCCGATCAGGCCTCCAAAAGTGAGGGGGACGCCCACCAGGTGCAGGATCTGGTTGACTCGGTTCTGGTGTCTGAGCAGGTAATTACTGAAAAAACGCTGGATCATGGAGAATCCCTGATTGGTGTGAAAAGTAAGCGTCTGCTATCGCGTATAGTTGAAAAGCGATTTCCGTTTTGATACGGTCACTGCTTGTCTGTGAGCTAAGTAATCAGTATCAACCAGTATGGCCTTTGGTTTCAAGAGTCAGCAGGCTCGTAGCGTGGTAATCATAACACTTGAGAACCTGGTCGCATTCCCTTTTTGTCAGAAGTATTAGAGGAAACGATGTATAAAGTCACATTAATCCCGGGCGATGGAGTTGGTCCGGAGATCGCCGAGGCCACCAGAAAATGTGTTGATGCCACTGGTGTGAAAATCGACTGGGATGTTCAGGAATGTGGAATCGAAGTCATTGAAGCCGAAGGCGGCGTACCTGATCGTGTGATGGAATCGGTGCGGGCAAACAAAATTGCTCTGAAAGCGCCAATCACCACTCCCATCGGAAAAGGGTTCCGCAGTGTGAACGTGTTCCTGCGACAGGAACTGGGGCTGTATGCCTGCATTCGCCCCTGTAAAACTTACAAGGGTGTGCGGACTTATTTCTCGGAATCAAATGTCGATCTGGTTGTCGTTCGGGAAAATACGGAAGACCTGTATGCTGGCGTCGAGTTCCAGGCTGGTCAGGAAAAAACTGCCGAGCTGATCAAAACCATCAATGAATTCGCCACGGGTAAAAAGATCAACACTCCCCTCGATGAGACCGGCGTCAGTATTAAGCCGATGTCATACCAGGGGACCCGCGATATCGCTAACTATGCATTCAAATATGCCGTCGATAACAAGCGGAAGTCCGTAACGTCGATCTGCAAAGCAAACATCATGAAGTTCACCGATGGGCTGTGGTATGATGAAACCCGCGCTGTCGCGAAATCTTACGGTGCCAAATTTGAATGGGAAGAACTTGCAGAAGGCGTCGAGCCCGATGCGAAGCTGGCAGGCATTGCCACCGACTGCGGCGGCAGCATTGAATACAACGAACGCCTGATTGACAACATGTGCATGCAGCTGGTGCAAAAGCCGGAACTGTATGACGTACTCGTCACATCCAACCTGTACGGCGACATTCTGAGTGACCTGTGTGCCGGCCTGGTGGGCGGACTGGGTGTTGCCCCTGGTTCTAACATCGGAACAGAAGCAGCCATCTTTGAAGCAACCCACGGTTCTGCTCCCAAGTATAAAGGGCAGAATAAAGTGAATCCGGTCGCTCTGATCCTCTCAGGTAAGATGATGCTGGATTACCTGGGCGAACACGAAGCGGCTGCCAAACTGGACAAGGCAGTGGCAGACGTAATCGAAGAAGGTAAAGATGTGACCTACGACCTGAAAGACGATCGGAACGATCCGACCGCCGTTGGAACTCAGGAGATGGCAGAAGCCATCTGTGCGAAAATGCGATAATTTCAGCAACGCATACGTTTAAGAATCTGACTGCGATGTGAAGCCGTGAATGAGCTTTGCATCGCAGTTTTTTTATTTCCGGTCCCGCAAAGTACCTGAAAAAATCTGTGAGAAATGGTCGCGGTCTCTCAAAAAAATGATGAAGAGATCAACATTGTTTGATACGATGAGAGGGTGTCCCGTTTTAGCTGTAGCGTCTCCAGGTCCCCGTGGATCGAACATGCCAGGTTGAGGCTCTATGGTTAAATGCGATGCGCTCTCACAGGAGATTCTCGCCTCGTACTGCCCACCACAGGAGTCATCCCCATGACGGATATATTTTCTGAGCCGCTTAATTCCGTTCTCTCCCGCCGTGATCTGTTAAAACTGGGAGCCGCTGCGATAGCAGGTAACGCGGGTCTCAACTGGCGGCAACAGTCGCTGCAGGCTGCCGATCAAAACAAACGTCCGAGCGTGGCCGCCATATATACGCAGTGCTTTTATCTGTCGCATGCCTACCATATTCTGCATCCCTTTTTAGGGCCCTATCTGTTTAACGGTAAGCTACAAGAACCGCAGTGTGATGTGGTCTCTTTTTATGGGGATCAGTTTACGGAGCGAGATCTCTCCCGGGGGATTGCCAAAAAATATGAGATCCCCTTTTATAAGACGATTGGGGATGCGTTGACTCTCGGCGGCGACGAACTCGCGGTAGACGCGGTTCTTTCGATCGGTGAGCATGGCGATTATCCTGATACGAAATTCGGACAGACCAAATATCCCCGCAAACGGTTCTTTGATGAAATCGTGGCGGTCATGGAGAAATCAAAACGCTTTGTGCCGGTCTTCAGTGACAAACATTATTCTTATCGCTGGGACTGGGCACGTGAGATGTACGATACTTCGCGGAAGTACGAATTTCCGATGATGGTCGGCAGTTCGGTTCCACTGGCACAACGCACGATTCCCCTCGAGATTCCCTCTGGTACGGAACTGGAAGATGCCGTCTCGATTCATGGGGGACCGATTGAAAAATACGATATTCACGGACTTGAAGTACTGCAGTCGATGGTCGAATTCCGCAAGGGAGGCGAAACCGGGATTTCCACGGTTCAGTTTCTCAAAGGCGATGATCTGATCAAAGCCGGTCGCCAGGGACGCTGGTCCATGCAGCTGGCAGAAGCAGCCATGCAGGCGGAACTGGGAGATAAAAAGCGGGGTCTGTTCGATCCGATCGGCTCGGAAGGGGCACCAGAACCGCATGGTATTCTGCTGGAGTACAAGGATGGATTTCGCGCCACGATGCTGAAAATCGGTTCGAATGGTGTCCGCTGGAACTTTGCCTGCCAGGTGAAAGGCGAAGCACAGCCGAAAGCGACGACGTTCTTCCCGGGACCGTGGGGGAACCGTAACCTGTTCCGCGCCTTTTCGCATGCGATACAACATCTGTTTGTTCACAAGGAAGAGCCCTACCCTTGTGAGCGTACGCTGCTGATGACCGGCGCCCTGGATGCCGCCATGCACTCCTGTTTTGAAAAGGGCCAGGCTTTGATGAAAACACCGGAGCTGGAATTTTCCTACCAGCCGAAGAACTTCAATCAGTTTCGTGAAATGGGAGAATCCTGGGATGTCATTACCGCCGATATGACGCCACCGCAGGACTTTGTCACAGCAGATCCTGCCCCCCGGTAAAACCGGGACCGACCCTGAATCCGCAACAGAGGCTTGATCGAGGGTTGTCTGGTCATTTCCTGACTCAGATTACTTGCAGGAACGACGAAAATTCAGGATATTGAGGACAAAACGGTTCTCTTTTTCCAGATCTCCCGATCCCGCCTGACAGTAAGTAACCTGATATGAAATATGTGCTCGTGATTCCAGATGGTTGTGCGGACGAACCGCAGGATGCATTGGGGGGTAAAACTCCTCTGCAGGCGGCCCGTGTTCCCCGGATGGATGCTGTTGTTGCAGAAGGTATTCTGGGCCGGACTGATACGGTACCCGCTTCCATGCCTTCCGGCAGCGATGTGGGCACGATGAGCCTGTTTGGTTACGATCCGCTGGTCTATCACACGGGGCGCGCACCGCTTGAGGCGGCTGCACAGGGGATTGAACTGGGACCTCATGACTGGGCGATCCGTTGTAATTTTGTGACGATCTTAAATGGGAACATGGCCAGTTTCACAGCGTCGCAGCTCCCCAATGAGGTGGGTGAAGAGCTGGTGTCACTCCTGCAGGAAGCGACCGCAGAGGAGCCTCAGTGGGAATTTCACCAGGGGGTCAGTTATCGGAATCTGCTCATTTACCGTGCGAACGACGCCGACGATCAGCCGTTCGATGCAGGCACCTCGACGATTCCACCCCATGATTTAACCGATCAGCCGATCGAACATGACCTGCCTTCAGGCAGAGGAAGTGAATTGCTGCTGGATCTGATGGAGCGGAGTAAGAAACTGTTTACGAAATCCGCAAAGAATCAGGAACGCACCGACGGTCAGCCGCCGGCAACGCAGATCTGGCTCTGGGGACAGGGCAGTCGCCCGGCTTTGAAACCGTTTCTCGAGCAGTTTGAAAAAACGGGGGCCGTGATTACTGCCGTCGATCTGCTGCGGGGTCTGGGACGCCTGTTAGGCTGGGATGTGATCGAAGTCGAAGGGGCCACTGGATACATCGATACGGATTATGCTGCCAAAGGGCGGGCCGCCATTGAGACGCTGAAGAATACGGATTTCGTCGTCGTGCATGTAGAGGCGACCGACGAAGCCTCGCATGAAGGGGAAGTGGAAGAAAAGATCAAGGCGCTGGAAAATATCGATCAGCATATCGTGGGGCCGGTGCATGACTATCTGAAATCACAGGGTGATTACCGGATCCTGGTCTGCCCGGACCATCCGACGTTTCTGCGCACCAAGACTCACAGCCACGGCTATGTCCCTTTTGCCATCTGTGGCACCAATGTCCGCCCGGACCAGGCCAGCAGTTATGATGAAATTACGGCAGGCGCGAGTAATCTGCTGCTGCCGAAAGGGCATCAGCTACTGCCCTTTTTCTTCGGGACACCCAGTTAAGACCAGGAAAAAAGGTCAGTCAGCACTGCTACTGACTGACCTGTCTTGAGTCCGTTAACTGGATTGCGATTATAAAGGCCAGTCTCGCAGGATGCGTTCTACTTCTTCCGCGTGTCCGCTTTCATCGCGGACCATGTCTTCCAGCTGGACGGCCATGCCTTTATCGCCAAATTCTTCTGCTTCCTTGGCGCGTTTTGTATAACCGGCGGTGGCTTCTTTTTCCGCTGCCAGGACCGCTTCCAGCATTTCATGATTGTTGTGTGCTTCAGCGACTTTGCCGGCGACAGTCACAGGTTCTCCGCCGAGGGCGACGATTTTATTGGCCAGGTATTGCGCGTGGGCCAGTTCATCAGGGACTTCCGCCAGGAAGAACTGGGTCAGCTGCGGTCGGTAAGGGCCGGTCGCTTTCGCCGCGTATGTGGTATATTGAATGATGGCAGCGAGTTCACTCGCCAGATCCTCATTGAGGTTTGCAATCATTTTCTGCTTATCCATGTCTGTCTCCTGTTGTAATGAAAAACCGGGATCAGAGTCGATCCACTGAATCAGTTTGTTTCGTGCGTTCTATACTCTCTTTATAGATGTACAAGTTATTTTATCAACTATAGAAGAACGCGCAGCATCTGAAAATGCACTGAAAAATGCTGTAAAAACGGAAAGATTTCATCATGAGGGGAATTCCCGCTGACGAACTCCAGGTACTGAAAGGACAGGGGAACAGCCCGCTTTGCCCGTCAAATCGTACGTAAACGGAATATCAGTCGCCATTTTCGGGGTTCTTTTCGGAGTGGGCATGGACTATTATTGTATTCCATAGAGCAGTCCGGTTATTTTAACCTGAGCAGGCAGGCTGGACTGAGGACAGTCTGCAAACCTGCCTGGGCTCTGAAACATCGAAAATAAATGGAATAGAAACGGGGAGATTGTCAGTGTCTGACTGGGTTGAACCTCTGGGAATGCGAATTCTCATTCGTAAAGACGAAAGTCGCCAGACGACCAAGGGGGGGATTGTCCTTCCCGATAAGGCCGAGATTCCGAACATCACCGGGCGCGTTGTGGAAATCAGCGTGCAGATTGCCCGGGATGACGATTTCCCGGTGAAAAAATACGATAAAGTACTGTTCAACCCCAGCGAAGCGATTCCCGTAGATTTCGAACCCGACAATGTGCTGTTCGTGGTTCCAATTGAGGATGTGGTTGCCGTATTCCGCCGAGGCGATGCCAAGACCGATGAAGTCCGCTCTGCTGAGGAACAGGAATACGAAGATCCCGACGACTGGGACGATTAAGTTCTCCCCTGCCCGGTCCGCTGTTAACTGGCCGGGTGCGGTGCTTTGATTTCGTCCACCAGGCTGGATCGCTGGTAGCCCTCCGGCAGCGTATCCAGGTTTCGAAATGCGATCAGTTCGGCGACAATACTCATCGCGATTTCCGGCACCGTCTGTGATCCGATATCAAACCCGAGTGGCGCATGCACCTGTGCGAGTGCTTCGCGTGGCGTACCCAGCCGCAGCAGGTCCTCGAAGATCAGCTTCACTTTGCGTTTACTGCCAATCATTCCGATGTAGCGTGCGTCGCTGCCTGCCAGGTGCCCCAGGGCCTCTTCGTCATGATTGTGTCCGCGGGTGACGATGATGATAAAGGTATCCGGCGTGACAGACAGTTGACCGAGGGCCGTATCAAAGGTTCCCACGATCAGCTGCTTTGCGGTCGGGAAGCGTTCGGCGTTACAGTATTCCTGGCGATCATCGACGGCGATAATATCGAAGTCGACCTCACTGGCCAGTGCCGACAATCACGAGCTGGCAGGTCTGATGGAAGGTCAGATAGGCAATGCCCTGACTGACGTAAGGTCGGGGCCGATTTTTAATCGGTTTCAAACCGTCAAACAGGTGCGCCGGGGGTTGCTGGTTGCCCCGTGTGGCGATGATGTTTGCTTCCGCGTCTATCAGGAACCGGTCCGGCAGAATCCGCTCCGATTCACTTGTTCCCTCTGCGGACTCGGGTGGAATGACAATCGCTTCCGTGCAACCCCGGTCGGTTTCCAGCAGTTGGATCATGCTGCGGTAATAGCTCAGATCCTGTTCGGTTCTGACGGGATCCACAAGGACCTTCATACGGCCACCACAGATCAGGCCGTCATCCCAGCCGTAGTCATTATCGAGCTGAAACGTCATGATCTCAGGAGTCTCTGCGTCGATCAGTCTCAAAGCCCGGCGTTTGACTTCTGCTTCCACGCAGCCGCCTCCCAGTGTACCGGTCTGCGAACCATCGCTGAAAATCAGCATGGCAGCGCCTGGTTTCTGGGGAGTGGAACCACGGGTTTCGACCAGGCAGGTATAACAGACGGGACGCTGCTGTTGGACCGCTTTTTCCAGTTCGAGTAATAGTTCACGCATGGTGGAATCACATTACTTAAAGTGTATTCAAAAGGGTCTGGGCCGCCTGCAGTTCACGCGTTAATCCATCCACCAGCGCAGGCTTCTGATCTCCGGGCAGGACTTCCCAGGTATAGGTTTCGACTTCGAGGTGGGGGGCGTAATCCAGTTCTTTGACGGTAGCCAGCGCCTGCCGCAACTCGCGGTAGGTTGTACCCAGCGGACCCAGCGACCGGGCATCGACGGGAACATGAAAATGCACCCGCAGTTTTTCGGTTTCTTTCAGGCGGGGATCCGGATCCAGCAGGAAGTCCCGACTGAGGTCTACAATGCGATACAGGTCGCCGTTCTGCAGACTGCCGATTGTCTGATGCAGATAACGGGGTTCCGCATACTGTGCCAGTAATTCCCGGCCGGCGGCGTTCTCGCCCGGCTGATCGAGTTCGATGGCATTGGAAATATGAATTTTATTGATACGGATTTCCGCGTGGGTGATCTGCCGGATCGAACCGGGGATGTCTTCAAATTCCACCGCCTGATGACAGACATCGTAGCAGGCACCCAGGTATTCGCGTACGGTTCCCAGCACCTGTTTTTCGGCGGCACGTTCATACAGCCGCTCGAAGAAGACGATCAGTTCATGCGTGAATTCAATCACGCAGAACGGTTCCGGTTCAATCGCCAGGCGAATCGTGCGTCCGGTCTCTTCTTTCAGCTGTTTGAGAAAGGTGGCCAGTTCGATCAGTTGTTCAATACAGACTTTGCTGAAATCGGGCGCGTGTTCAAACTTTTTAAACCCGAGCGGCACGGTGGAGATGCTGCCTTCCACGTCTTCCGGCAGGAGAGCAGCCAGGACCCGGGCGCAGCCTTTTGTGTATTCCAGTCGTTCCGGTTGAGACCAGTCGGGGAGATAGACATTTTCTTTGACGCGTTCACTGTGGAAGTTGCCATACGGGAAGGCATTCATTGTGTAGCAGGTCAACTCGCGTTTCTGGAGTTCCCGGGCGAAGCCTTCTATTCCATCAGTGCTGGAGAGAATTTCCTTGATCACGGGTTCCGCCAGCCACAGACCGGCGGCCAGGGGGGCGCCTAACTGCTGTTGAATCGGCAGCGTGAACTCATCGAGTTTGCGCAGGATTTCCGCGACGGTTAACCCGGGATGCACGTTGGTGCAATAACTCAAAGGCAGTGAATTTAAAGTCATGAAAACTTCCTCAGAGGGCCCTTTTGTCAGCAGGAAGCAGAAATCGGGATGGTGTGCAGTCCTGACATGACTGTTTCTATCATACCCGTGACAAATCTGCGGACTACCTGTTCAACGAAATTAACAGGAGCGAATGCGGTTCAGGAATGGATTTTCTAATGGCGGCTACTTGTGTTAACCTGTAAGTTTAGCGACGATAACGGTTACAATCCTGCTTGGAAACAGACAAAAAGCGGGTTTCTCCCAAACTCTGTGAGAAACTTTTTATGATGCCGCGTGTTTAGTACAGGTGGGTCCCTTACCCCGAAAGATGGGAGTCAGCAGTCAGTCGTGGTTACAACGGAAATCGTGAACTCACCCTACTTACGCGACCCAGACGTGCAATTGATGTTGCGCGCCCGGGACGGCGATGAAGGTGCGTTCACTGAGCTGGTAGCCAATTACCAGGACCGGATTGTTGGGATTTTCTGTCATCTGCTGGGAAATCAGGAAGCGGCGGAAGATCTGGCCCAGGAAGTCTTTTTGCGGATTTACCGGTCTCGTGCCAGCTATGAACCCAAGGCGAAGTTTTCCACGTGGCTGTTTCGGATTGCCAATAACCTGGCCAGCAACTCGCGGCGGAACAAAGGTCGGCGCAAAGAGGTGGCCCTCAGTCCGCAGGATTCCGGTCCGCTGGGAATTCGACCGGAAGAGCAGTTGTTGATGGAAAAATCGGGAATGATGCCGACGCGACAGGTCGGTTTGAAAGAGACCCAGGCCGTGGTGCGTCAGGCATTGGAAACCCTCAATGAACGACAGCAGATGGCGGTCTTGTTACATAAATTTGAAGGCATGAGTTACGCCGATATCGGCACTGCCATGAAGCTCTCGGAAGCGGCAGTCAAATCATTGTTATCACGGGCACGCGAAAATTTGCGCGTGCAACTGGAAAAACATATTAACGGTTAATGAAATCAGGTCTGCGTAATAGAGTCCTACGATGAACAAAGAATTGAATGATCAGGAACTCGAAAAGCTGGTCGCTTACCTCGATGGTGAAGTGACCGAGCAGGAAGCGATCGAAGTCGAGCAGTCGCTGTCGACCGACGAACAAACGCGCGCCCACGTTGACGGGCTGGAGCGGACCTGGGAACTGCTGGATAAACTGCCGATTGCGAAAGCATCGCAGGAGTTTACTGACAAAACACTGTCTACCATCAAAACCGTGCAACTGGAAGCGCTGGCGGCAGAAGAACAGAAACGTTCCGGATTCCTGAGCCGCAAATCGAAGCAGCAGCTGCGCAAAGCCGCGATCGCAACAGGCTGGACGCTGGGGCTGGCCTGCTCGGTAATGATCGGTTATCTGCTGACCAATCAGTGGGTTCCCACTGAATCCGACCCGCTGCTGGAGGAGTTTTCATTTATCGAAAATCTGGATACTTATTCAGAAATACAAAACCTGGAGTTTCTGGAAGAATTGAAAAAGTCAGGAACGTTCGATGAAATCGCACAACAGCCAAAACGCTGAGGAGAAATTTTCACAAGCGGCAGACGGACACGCTGATCTGTGGTCGCTGGCGCTGCGCGCGGCTGGTCTGGCGGGCGGGCTCCTGGTCTGTGTAATGGTCCTGCTGGGCGCTGCCGATCCCGAAAATGAATCCGAGCAGGAAAACCGCAAAAAAATCGAAGCGATGACTCCCGCCGAACGGGCGCAGTTAAAACGCAACTACGAAAAATTTCAGAAGCTCTCTCCTGCAGAACAGCAGCGCCTGCGCGAACTGCATGAAGCAACCCGCAGCCAGCCGGAACTCAATCGCGTGATGCACGCCTATGATGCGTGGGTTAAAACACTCTCGCCGTGGGAGCAGGAAGATTTACGGAAAGCAGACACGACCCGGGAGCGGATGGAACTGATTCGAAAGTTCCGAACACAACAGCAGGAACCCGACCGTCGCCGAAGCGGCAGGAACTTATTCGAGCTCATCAAAATCATGGATCTGAATTTCAGAGAGCCTCGGCTGAGATTTGTTTTCTGGGCGAATTCTCCTGATCCTGAAACGTATCAAAAAGCCATCAATATCATTGAGCGCAGCCTGCCCGAGCCTGTCCAATATCCAAAACCAAAGGCAGAACTCTCAGAATTTGCACGGTCTCGCGCGGTCTTACAGGCTGCCGTCCGCTTTAAAAAACAGGATGAAGACAAGAACGGATCTGCCTGGCCTGGCCCTGAAACCGTCGATCAGATTTATCAACTGCTGCAAGATAATGAGTATCGGTTGCGGGAGAATGAAGATCCGCGTGGTTTCCGAGGCAGGCTGCGACCAGAAGAGCAGAAACGTATGATGGTCGCATTCTACCTGGCCAAAGGACTTTGGAATCAACTGGTCATGTCGGTCAAGCAGGAACTGGATGCGATTCATCCTCCGGAAGATAAGTTACAGCAGTTTTTCGAAACCCTGGATGCCAAGAAAAAAGACCACCTGATGCGTTACCCGCCGGATGAGATGCAGGCAAAACTCAAGTACGAATATTTGCAGAGTCATTTATCCGAAGAGGTTCGGCAGTCGATTCGCCAGCGTTCCCATGAAGTCCAACGCCTGATCCTGGATTTCATTCCCGAAATGGATCTGAATAATCCGTCCGATGGTTCTCGACGGGGAGGCGGCAAGGGACGTCAGCTGGACATGAAAGACGGCCCACCGAATGGTCCCGATGGCCGTCCCGGGAATCGTCTGCCGCGCAGACGAAATGGCGAACCTGGTCCGCGGCCTCCCCGGCAGGTTCCCCCGGATGCTTGAAAAATGGCAGGCAATCCTGTCTGATAGACTGTATTCAGTTTTGCTATGGGAAATGTGATGCGCTCCGGAATCTGAAGTTTCATCGAAACGCAGTCCGCTTTCGCAGTGCATCTCTGGCAATACACAACATCCTGCGCCAGCGCTTTTTTTGAACGGGAGTCCCTCCATGTTACGTATTCTATCCGTCGCCTGCCTGATCTCAGGTCTGATGCTGATTTCTTCTGCCAGCCACCCTGCCCTGTCAGCCAAAGAACCGGCTCCACTGAAAACCTATGAGCCCGACCAGGTTCCCCAGAAGATGCAGGGGCTGCCGCTGCTGTTTCATGAGAACTTTGAATCGGGCAAAGCCGATCACTGGGAGCCAACCGATGACAAAGCCTGGAAAATGATTCACCAGGGAGACAATCATGTCTTCAGCCTGACGAAAAAAAGAAGCAAATTCGAACCACCCGTCCGTTCGCCGTACAACCGGGCTCTCCTGAAAAACATCGATGTCAGCGACTTTATCTTCGACGTCAAACTGCAGTCCACAATTCCCGATTACGGACATCGCGACCTGTGCCTGTTTTTCGGATACCAGGATGACGCCCATTTTTATTACGTGCATTTCGGAAAAAAAATGGACGACCATGCCAACCAGATCTTCATTGTCAACGACAAGCCCCGCACGAAGATTTCCACCAAAACCACGCCTAGCACCGACTGGGACGATGAATGGCATCAGGCGCGTGTGGTGCGGGATACGGAAACCGGTTCGATCAAAATCTATTTTGACAACATGGAAGAACCGGTGATGACCGCGACGGACAAAACCTTCCTGACCGGCCGCGTGGGCATTGGTTCATTCGATGATACCGGCAATTTCGATGAACTGCTCCTGTTTGGCAAGCAGGTGAAATAACAGGGCGACCCTCTGCCGAGCCGCCCGGGTTTCATGAATCCCGGGGCGGCTCAGTTTGGTTTCCCAGCCTGTTTTTGCTGCCTGGACAAGTTCACCCCCCGAAATAAAGTGCCTGTCGCGACGCTTCAGACCAGTATTCCCGAAGAAAAAGCGTCCGTTCACATGCGAAAGTCCGGGATTGTGTGTATATTAGAATTGGCGAGTGTTAGAAACAAAATCAGGGAAACCTGCACCGGTGGATAGTGCTTCAGGGCAGGCGTCGCCCGATTTGAATCAGAAATTCCAATTCGAAACAGGCAATCAATATGAGTAAAGCGTCTACCGATTCAGCGGAAGAAGTTCCCCCGGAATCAACGCTGGAAACCGATATCAAGTCGCTGAAAGAAATCAGTGCGAACTTGAAAATGGATTACAACGGCAACATTTCACAGGTTTCGTTCTCGGGGTCCAAGCTGGTGGATGCAGGGCTGGTCTACCTGGGCCGCCTCTCCAAATTGCGAAAACTGGACTTGTCCGGCTCGAAAGTGACCGATGATGGCATGGTCCATCTCAAGTCTTTGAAAAGCCTGCGTGAGATCACGCTGCACGGCATTCCTGTTTCTGATACAGGACTCGGCGAATTCAAGAAGTTGTCGAATCTGGAAATTCTGAACCTGTCGCGCACCAAAGTGACAGACGCCGGTTTGAAACATCTGAAAAGCCTGGACAGCCTGAAAGAACTGTTTCTGACCGGACTGGAAATTTCTGCCGATGGTCTGGCTCAGCTTTCCGGCTTAAAGAGCCTGGAAACACTGGGACTGTCCGAGACACAGATCACAGACGAGGCATTGGCCCATCTCAAGACGCTCAAAAAACTGCGGGTGCTGCTGCTGCGTGACACGCAGATCACCGATGAAGGTCTCAAGCAGATCAAAAGCCTGACCCGTCTGCAGCGTCTGTGGTTGCGAAATACGCAGATCACCGATGAAGGGCTGAAGTACCTGGCCAAGATGAAAGATATGGAGTGGCTGGAACTCAATGACACTAAGATCACGAACGCCGGAATTTCCGAGATCAAGGTCCTCGAAAATATCGTGGATATGAACCTGCGAAATACGGACGTGAATGACAAGTGTATTTCATCCCTCAAGAAGATGAAGAATCTCGGCACGCTCTACATTGATGGGACTGAAATCACCGAAGACGGAATCGCCAAACTCGAAAAGAGTCTGCCTTACTGCCGCGTGGAACAATAACCGCTCGACGAACGGCAGTCGCTTCAGGCATAATGATCTTCGGTGGGAATGGGTTGGTCTTCGCTTCCCATTTCGTAACCCAGTTCTTCCGGGATGAGTGTCGGCTGATAACCCAGCAGCTTTTCTGCTTTACTGAGATCCCAGCGTCGCTTCGAACTTTCACCGACGATGGTGATGACTTCACAACCGGTGATCTCGGCGGTCAATGCTTTCTGATACGCCTGTAACAGGTCAGGGAATGGCACCCATTGGGGTCGTAGCGGGTGTGTCTTCCAGAGCGGGTGTTCCAGGTCGATCGGCTTGGGAATTCGCAGGCAGATAATCGACATGCCAAACGCACGGGCATAATGCTGACACATGACTTCACCGAGCTGCTTTGTCAGGGCATACGATCCCACGGGCAGCGGCGCAGCATCCGATTCCACCCACTGGGGCGCGGCGTATCCCAGCACGGTCATCACCGTACTGGTGAAGATAAACCGTTTCACGCCGACAGCACGGGCTGCCTCCAGCAGATGGAACGTGCCTTTCACATTCACGTCAAAGCGTTTTCCGTTTAACTCATCTCCCTCCATCGGGCCTTCGTCAGCCTGTTTCGCCAGGTGAATCACAGCATCGATATTTTCCAGTGCCGCGCGGGTTTGCGCCGCATCTGTCAGGTCCAGGGTGATGAACCGTGAATCGTCGGGCAGCGGATGGATATCTGCCAGCACCAGCTCCAGATCTTCCGTCGGTTGCCACTCTGCGGCAAAGTATCGTCCGACATAACCGGCGGCACCAGTGATTAAAACGCGCATCGTAAAACATCCGTTGCAGGGTAAAGAATCAAAACAGGGTTCAAGTCAGAGATTCCCGACAGACACGCATTACATTGCCGCCAATAATTTTCTGGATGTCCGCATCGGAATAGCCCCGTTGCACAAGCCCGACGGTAAACAAAGGCCAGTTGGTCCAGGAGACGCTGGTTCGCATTGCGGGTGTCTCAACGAAAGGATCTTGAGGCCACAGGCTGCGCCAGGGAGTCCGCGACCGCGGCGCGCGGGGTACTTTTTTGCTTTCCAGCGAATTATTTCGCGAAGTGTAAGACACGTCCGTACCAATGGCGACATAGTCGATCCCGAAATTCTTGACCACATAATCAACATGATCCAGCAGTGCGCTGATATCCCCTTTTCCGCCCAGGTAGCGGGGAATGCAGCAGATGCCGATCAGGCCGTTCGTCTCGACAATGGCTTTAATGACTTCATCAGGTTTGCTGCGAATGTGTTTATGGATCGAAGCACAGGTGGAATGACTGGCGACGACCGGTTTTTTCGAGACCTGCGCGGTTTCCAGGCTGGTCTGCCAGCCGGAGTGCGCGACATCGGGAATGATGCCCAGCCGATTCATTTCCGCCACGACGGTCCGACCGAAATCACTGAGCCCTGCGTTCGCCGGTTCAGCACAGCCGTCACCCAGCATGTTGCGGCGGTTGTAGGTCATGTGCATCATGCGAATGCCCAGCTGGAAAAAGATCCGCATGAATTTCATTTCGTCCGTGGTGGTTTCCCATTGTTGCGTTAATGGGACGCCGTTTCCTGTCAGGTACAGACAGTGGCGACCTTCCTGTTTGGCGCGGACGATGTCTTCCGGTGTGACTGCTTTGAAAACAAAGTCAGAGAGCATGTCAGTGGTAAAAGTAAAGCGGGCCAGTCGCTTGATCAGCCGCATGGGGTCCTGTCCTTCTTCGCCCGCGTTTTGAAAGATACAGGTTACGCCAGAGGCATCGAAGGCTTCTTTGAATTCACGCTGCTCAGCAGGATCGGTCACACAGCGGGTCATCGACATGTCTTCCCGCAGGTCCTGGATCTCTGCAGTTGATGCATGGTTGTTGATCGCTTCCGCCAGTCGGTCACCATCGACGGCAGCCCGGGGGGCAAAGCCGTAGGAGTCGAAGACCAGCGATTCCGCATGCAGCTTCAGGCCGTGTTCCAGTTGTTTCTGACTGGGCTTCAAGATATCGAGCGCGACCTGGCGGGCGTGCAGAATCACTTCGTTTTGAATCGGCTTCGGTTTTGCAACTGGTTTGGCTGATTCCTGGTCGGCGGCGGTCACAGAGTCGGCAGCTGCCAGGCCCAGGCTGGTCGCCGCCAGTGAAGTACCTAGAAAAGAACGGCGATTGATGGGGTTGCTCATGGTGTCTTCCGTTTTCTGTGTTGGAACAAATTGCGGGGGGAGTTTTCAGGCAGGTTGTTTATTTATCATCACAGCCACAACCGCCACTGGAACAGCCGGAAGCAGCAGGTGCTTCATCAACCGGGTGAAATACGATCCGCCAGGCGTAATTCGCATTCAGTTCCTGTGCCAGTATTTCCAGTGCCGGCATGCGGCTTCCCAGATAATACAGCACGACGGTCTGCTGATCAAACAATTGCTCGCAGTCGATGATTTCGGTGGGCATACCCCGTTCCTGAATCAGGGTCTGGCAGTCCAGGAAAACTCGCGATGTCACATCCTCCTGGCTCGCTAATGTCGACTGATCGGCGGGAGTGAATTCGCGAACGATGGCACCGGCGGCGGTCGGTGGTTTTTCCATTTGACCTGCGGCGGAAAGTATCTCGCCGACTTCTTCACCGCGGCTGGTTTCCAGCAGGACGGCAGTACGGTGCGGATAGTCGTCTTCCGGTTCTGCAGAAAAGTGATCGACCCAGCCCATCGCACCGTAGCGAACCAGAAACAGGTTTTGCGGAGGTCCCGGATCACCAAAGGCGGCACCATCCACCATTAACACACCCGATTCAATCTTGAGCTCAAAACGGGTCAGGCTAAAGTCAGGAAAGTCATGACACTCCCCGGTCGAGACATCAAAGTTCCAGTCATGCAGGGGACAGGTCACTTCCGTGCCACATCCTTCACCTTCAATCAGGGAAGCGCCCTGGTGCGGACAGGCATTGTCAATGGCGTAAAACGTGCCCGGCTGATCTCCCTCCCCAACATGGAACACGGCGATCTCGGTTCCCTTGACGGTATATGCTTTACGTGTGCCGGGAGAAATTTCATACGCGTTTCCCAGCGGAATCCAGTTGGTCATAGGTTTTCCACAATAAAAATCAGTCAGTGTGACGATGGTTGTCCGTTTCAGTTTATTATATGCTCAAAGGGTAATCATACCGTTTTATCATCAAAGTTTCTTCCCGGAGTAAAAAATCAGTATGGCTGTGCGGCATATCTTACTGGACATGGATGGCGTGATTTCCGATTTTATGGGTGCGATTCTGGAATTACACGATCAGGGACATCTGCTGGAACAGTGGCCGCCTGGTGAACGTAACTACGCAGGCGTTCTCGGAATGACGAAAGACGAATTCTGGAAACCCGTTGATTCTGTCGGCGGTCGCTTCTGGCAGGAATTCCCTCCCTACCCGTGGCTGGACGAGTTACTGGCTCTGCTGAAACAGACCGCTCCGATTACGATCAGCACTTCCCCCAGTCGCAGTGCCGCCTGCGCTTCCGCGAAAGTCGAATGGCTCAGGCAGCATTTTCAGGAACCCCTGTTCATGGACTTTATGATCGGCACACAAAAATATCTGCTGGCAAAACCGGATGTCGTGTTGATTGATGATCAGCATAAGAATATCGATCTGTTCCGGGAGCATGGCGGCCAGGCGATATTGTTCCCGCAGCCCTGGAATGAAAATTATGCCATCACGGACCGCATTGGTTACGTAAAATCAGAGCTGGAAAAAATGGCCTATGCCGAATAATCGTTCGCCTGGAGCCGCCGATGCATGTACAGGCGATCCGTTTTTTGTGATGTGGGGTAGTTTTTGCCACTCAGAGAAGGTATCCTGAGACGTGTTTCATAAATAAAGTTGTTAAATGATAGTTGACGATTAGGAAATATAAGAGACAATATATATTTGCAGGCGTCAGGAAGCGCAACGATGAGTGCTCACGAGTTGCTTTTAAGACATGCCTGCAGTCCTGCCTATACTATCCTCGTAGCACTGTTTACCGCTAAACCTCATTGCGTCTCCTGCCTTTTAATTGGGATAGAATAACGAGATGAAATCTCTTCTCTATCAATGTCTGGTCTGCCTGCTGCTGTGTTCCGCCGTTTCTGCGCGG
This sequence comes from uncultured Gimesia sp., assembly GCF_963972345.1. Taxonomy (NCBI): domain Bacteria; kingdom Pseudomonadati; phylum Planctomycetota; class Planctomycetia; order Planctomycetales; family Planctomycetaceae; genus Gimesia; species uncultured Gimesia sp. The sequence continues at coordinate 20,413 of NZ_CAXAVM010000048.1, forward strand.
GCCGCTGAGACTTCGCAGCAAACTGTGTCGGTCCATCCCGAACAAGTTCAACTGTCAGGCAAGCGCGCACGCCAGCAGTTACTGGTGACCGGTCTCAACAATAAACAGAGCATCGACCGGACTCGCGATGTGCAGTATCAGTCAGATCAACCGGCAGTGGTCCAGGTGACTTCAGCCGGCGTGATTGAACCCGTTTCCAACGGAACGGCTACGGTGACAGTGACCGATGGAGCGGTGAAAATCAAAGTGCCCGTCGTAGTGAAAGATTTCGACAAGCAGACTTTAATCGATTTTGAACGCGATGTGCATCCGTTGTTTTCGCGGTTCAGCTGTAACGGCGGTTCCTGTCATGGCAAGCAGCGCGGACAGGGTGGATTCCAACTGTCGATGTTCGCCTTCGATCCCGAATTTGATTACGGTGCATTGACGAAGGAGTCAAGGGGGCGACGTGCTTCGCCACTGGCTCCCGATCAGAGCCTGGTCCTGCTCAAAGGCGCCGGCAAGATTCCGCACGGCGGTGGTAAAAAACTGCCGGAAGGCAGCAAATACTACAACATCATGGAACAGTGGATCGCCGAAGGCGCAACGCGTTCCGTTGCGGAAGCACCGAAGCTCGTGAAGATCTCGGCTGAGCCCACCGAGCGGATCATGCAGCCTAAAACCAAACAGCAGATGGTGGTCACCGCGTTTTACAGTGATGGTTCCACCCGCGATGTCACGGATCTCGCCGAATACATGTCGAGCGAAAGTGTGTACGTTTCCGTCGATGAACACGGTCTGGTGACCGCTGGTTCGCTGATGGGCGAAGCCTCGATCATGGCCCGCTACATGGGAAATTTTGCTTCCCTGAATGTGACGGTTCCCTCAGACAATTCGGTGACGGACGATTATTATGCGAAATTACCTCGCAATAATTTCATTGATGAACTGGTGTGGGACAAGCTCAAGAAATACAGCCTCAAACCGTCTGAACCCGTCGATGATGCGACTTATCTGCGTCGCGTGGCCATCGATCTGATCGGACGCACGCCGACGGCGGAAGAAGCACGGGCATTCCTGCAGGATCCTTCGCCGAATAAACGCGAGCGGATGGTCGATTACTTCCTGGAACAGCCCGAGTTCGGCGATCACTGGGCCAACAAATGGGCCGACCTGCTTCGCCCCAACCCGTACCGGGCCGGTATTAAAACCGTAATGAGCTTTGACAACTGGATTCGCCGCTCATTCCATGAGAATAAACCCCTCGATGAATTCACCTATGATTTACTGACAGCACAGGGCGGAACCTGGCATAACGGTGCAGTTACCCTGTTCCGTGATCGTCGGGAGCCTGAAGAATTAACAACGGTTGTGAGCCAGCTGTTCCTGGGGATTCGCTTAAGCTGTGCGCAGTGTCACCATCACCCCTCGGAAGTCTGGGGACAGGATGACTTCTACAGCTTCGCCGCTTATTTCGCGAAGCTTGGCCGAAAGGGTCGCGGGATCTCCGCTCCGATTTCCGGTTCAGAAGAGATGATTTTCACCGCGAATTCCGGCAGCGTGCGTCATCCGTTGACCAATGAAGTTCTGCCGCCCCGTCCGCTGTTTGGAGAAGTTCCCGAGATTAAAGAGAACCAGGACCCGCGCGAAGTACTCGCCAGCTGGATTATTTCGCCGCAGAATCATTTCTTTGCCGAAGTGAATGCCAACCGGGTGTGGGCTGACCTGATGGGACGTGGCATCGTCGAACCGATCGACGATTTCCGCGAAAGCAATCCGCCAAGCAATGCCCCGCTGATCAAAGCACTGGGACAGCATTTCCGCGAACAGAAATTTGATCTCAAACAATACATTAAAACGATCGTTGGTTCTTACGTTTACAGCCTGAGTGCTTTGCCTAATGAAACGAACGTCGGTGATACACGCAATTACTCGCGTCATTACCGACAGCGTTTGCGGGCCGAAGTGCTGCTGGACAGCGTGAGCGAACTGGTGGGTGTGCCTGACTCATTCGCGGCCATGCCCGACAATTCGACTGCCAAGCAGATCTGGACGCATCGCGTGAGCTCGGACTTCCTCGATTCCTTCGGTCGTCCCGATCCCAACCAGGATCCCCCCTGCGAGCGCACCACGGATACGACCGTCGTACAGGTGCTGCACATGATGAATTCACGCGACCTGTATGCCCGGATCCAATCCGGCAAAGGTAACAGCGCCCAATGGGCCAAAAGCGAAATGACACCCGATCAGATCGTCGAAGAGATTTATCTGACCGCTTATGCGAGATATCCGAGTATTGAAGAAAAACGGCTGGGACGTTCCCTGTTTGAAAAAGAAGGGGCCAACCGACAGCAGGTGATTGAAGACCTGATGTGGGCTCTGTTGAATACACCCGAGTATCTTTTCAAAAACTGAAGTCCCCTGCCTCGAAACAAACGTGGTTTTACAATTAAAGTCACAGGATCAGATATGAAAAACGTTTCAAAAAACTGCAATGGAATCACCCGCCGCAACTGCCTGCAGCTCGGCCTGGGCGCCATGACCGGACTGGGCATGGTCGACCTGCTGAGACTCCAGTCTCAAGCCAAAGGGACCAGCGCTGCACAGCCTAAGGCGAAAGCCAAAAGCGTCATCCTGATCTGGATGGACGGCGGCCCCACGCATTACGAGACCTTCGATCCCAAGCCGGAAGCACCGGTCGAAATCCGGGGTGAATTCAATCCGATTGCCACGAATGTTCCCGGCGTCCAGTTTTCACAGCACATGAAACGCCTGGCTTCCATTGCTGACAAGTACACGATCATCCGTTCGATCCGCCACAACCAGGGAAACCACGGAGCCGGTAACCATTACATGATGACCGGTGCTCCCCCCCGTATTCCTGTCGGCTGCGGTGCCTTCGTCAGTTTCCATCCGAGCATGGGTTCGGTCGTCGCACACGAAAAACCGACCACGAACAATCTGCCTGCGTACTTCTCCATGCCCAGCATGTCACGCTCCGGCGGACCCAACTTCCTGGGAGCCAAGTATGCTCCGTTCGTCGTTTCCGATAACCCGAACTCCAAGAACTTCCGCGTCCGCGATCTCGCATTGCCCAGTGGACTGACCGACGGTCGCTATGAGACCCGACGCGAACTGCGGGAACAGGTTGATCAGCTTAAGCGGATCAAGGACAAAGTCGCCGGCGATCCCGTGTTGAACCTCGACGAATACTACGACCAGGGTTACAGCCTGGTCGCTTCGACAGAAGCCCAGAAGGCGTTTGAGATTGATCGTGAATCCGACGAACTGCGGGACAAGTACGGCCGGGATTCCTTCGGCCAGCGTGCTTTACTGGCACGGCGTCTGTCTGAAGCGGGTGTGCCTTTTATTACGTTGTATGAAGGGGGCTGGGACCATCATGGTGGTCTGTTCAAAGCACTCGACAAACGGATGCCCGCGTTCGAAAATACCATCGCGACCCTGATCGAAGATCTGGACGAGCGTGGTCTGCTGGAAACCACGATGGTGCTGGCACTGGGTGAATTCGGTCGTACGCCGAAGATCAACCCGGGTGGCGGACGCGATCACTGGTCGAATGCGATGTCCGTACTGATGGCGGGCGGCGGAACGCCAGGCGGTCAGGTACTGGGAGCGACCGACAAGGCCGGTTACTCAGCCGTCGAACGCGTACTCTCCCCGGAAAACTTTGTCTCCACCATCTATACCAAGATGGGCATCGACCCTGACAAAGTCCTCTACACGCCGGAAGGTCGTCCTTCGCATCTGGTCAGCGATCCGACACCGATTCCGGAACTGTTCGCATAAACTGCCCACCGCCTGACTGAGAATGAGATTACCGATGTTTTCTACCGCTCGGATTCTGCCCGCTGTTGTCTCGATTACATTGGTTTCCGGTCTGTTTTCAGAAGCGACAGCCGCACCTCCCAGCGTGAATTATCTGAATCCCGCCGGCGGTCAGGTGGGACAGAAGGTCGAAGTCAGCGTTGATAAAACGCTGGGCACCGCCCCGGTTTCCGTCTGGACGTCAGCTCCCGGATTGACGATTACGATCCCCGAGAAACCCGAGAAGGGCAAGGAAAAACAGTTCACCGTCCAGATCGATGCGGCTGCCAGACCCGGCTTGTACTGGCTGCGTTTTCATAATGCAGAAGGGGCTTCCGAAATCCGCCCGTTCCTGGTAGGCACGCTGCCCGAGCAGGCTGAAGCGGAGCCGAATGAAGACATGGAGCATGCCCAGAAGTGTGAACTGCCCGTGACCATCAATGGCGTACTCGCCAAGAGCGGTGATGTGGACATCTACCAGGTCAAGTTAAAAAGGGGGCAGACCCTTATTGCGGCGCAGACGGCGAACGAGCAGCTGGGTTCGCCCATGGATGGCCTGCTGCAGATCCTCAATCACCGAGGCACCGTGCTGGAGCAGATGGAAGACACCCTCTGGTATGATCCGCGGATCGTGTTTACCGCGCCGGAAGACGGGACCTACTATGTGCGCACATTCGCCTTTCCTGCGGACCCCAACAGTTCGATTCGCTTTGCCGGCGCCGCATCTTATATTTACCGTTTGACGCTGACGACAGGACCGTTTATTGATCATAGTCTGCCCCTCGCCTGGCATCCTTCTTCCACAGAACCCGTCGCCCTGGAAGGCTGGAATCTGCCTGAGGATTTAAAAACGCTGACACCTGTGATCACCGAATCGAAAGCACAGGCACTGCTCAGTCATCCCCAAGTGGGGAACTGGTTGACGATCCCGTTGAGTACGACTCCAGTGACACTCGAATCCAAAGAGAGCCAGGCGGAAAAGGGACAGCTGCTGACGTTACCGGCGACGGTCACCGGCAAGATTGCAGAGCCGAAAGAGATCGATTCCTACCGTTTCGCAGCGAAAAAAGGAGACAAGCTGACGTTCAAAGTCGACACACATATGCTGGGTTATCCCCTGGATGCGTACATCAAACTGTTCGATGCGAACGGGAAACTGCTGAAAGAAGTCGATGATCCCCGTCGGAATTATTATGATGCCCAGCTCGATTATGGCATTCCCGCGGATGGCGAGTATCGACTGGAAGTGACCGACCGTTTTCAGTATGGCGGTTATCGTTATGTGTACCTGCTGTCGATCCAGCCGACCGAGGCCGACTTTTCGCTGCAGACTACCGAAGAACAATACACGCTGACCGCCGGCGACAAGCCGCTGGAAATCGAAGTGACCGTGAATCGCCAGAGTCCACGATTCAACGATGACATTGAGATCAGCGTGGCAGGGTTACCGGAGGGGGTGACGTGCGAGCCCGTGGTTTCCAGGCTGAAAGAGAAGACCGAGAAATCCGTCAAGCTGAAACTGGAAGCGAAGGCGGACGTGGTATTCCAGGGCCCGCTGGAAATCAAAGGAGTGAGCCTGAAAGACAAAACGCAGGTCCACGCACCAACCGCCGTGATCAAAGGCATCAGCCCCAAACGCAACACCGATCGCCCCAAACCGGATCTCGAACTGCCTTACCTGTGGCTGACGATTAAGAAGAAGTAGGACCCTGCACAACGAACTCGATTCGCAGGAGCGACCCATGTGTCGACCCGCCTGTTGAGCTAGCACTTCACAAAGGGAACCGGGTAAACCTGCCATCATTATTTTCGACCACGCAAAACACGAAAAATGTAAAGGGTGATACCGGATGTAATCCGGTACGAGCGCAGCGAGCAGGAGGTCTCAGCTGCCGCGTTCTTTCCAGAATCGGGTTCTCTTCGACAGTAAATAGAATGAGGCGAACACTCTCACCAGAAGCCGTTCACACCGCAACCTCTGCACCCGCCGTATTGAGGTTCGTTTGTTATTCGGAGTGAACGGGGTCAGATAAAAGTTTGCAGGGCAATCTGCAAACGTCTCCACCCTGCGGGTCGTGCCCCTGCGAGATATATTTCGAAAGTCGAAACCGCATCACTTCACTGGTTGATCTTCTGCGCCCTGTTTCACTGTCCCGCGAACCTGTAGTCGAACGATGGTCTGTTGGGGGTTGTCGGTATACAGTTCAATTTCTGTTTTGAACGGGCCTGCTGCCGTGGCTTTAAATAAGACAGTGACAGTGCCGCTTTGGCCGGGTGGGATCGTCACAGGCAGGCCTTCCGTGGATGCGCAGCCGCAAAGCGTGCAGGGGACCATCGCGCCGATCAGCTGGAGTGGCTGGCTGGTCGGGTTCTTGACGGTGACCTTCTCTTTCGCTGTCTTGTCTACGGGAATATTTTTAAATTCACAGAGCGGTACCACAATCTGCGGTGAACCAAACAGCGAAGTGCCATAAAAGATCACTGCCACCACCAGGACCCCAGTAAAGTAGACAGTCAGGAATGACTTCAATCTGAAAGAGAGCCGCTTCATGACAGGTTCTCCGGTGTTTGAACAGTGCGAAATCGTTGAATCATAACATATATCACGATCAGCGCCAGCAGAATGCCGTTACCGATCAGGAACCACTTCATCAGGTTGTTTGTTGCAGGGAGAGGAACCGCGAGTGGCGCATCGGGTAAACCGTAGTTTGATAACAGAAAATCAGAGTCGTCCAGGTTGCCTAATGAAAAGTTGATGAGATTGGCTGAATATTTATAAGTGGGGGAAAGTATCTTTCCATCTTCGTAATGAATTTCCTTATGTTCCCCGTAATTGAGAATCGGAACACCATTCTTTTGTAATGGCGTGAAGTTGTTGATGCCAGAGTAAATCACGTAATTATTGTTTGAAAAATTGTAACGGCAGTTGTATTCAAGCACAGCCCAGTTCAAGTAGGGCGCGAATACGAGATGACCTTTTGTCAGAATCCATGTGTCGTCGTTCATTGTAAAATCAAGCGAGACGACCTCTTCTGCTTCGTCTTCAGTGGGTGCATATCGCTCGATTTTCTCGATTTTGAACGACGGCATTTCGAGCATCGTTTCAACAGAAACCTCGAACATGGAACTGGCTGCAAACAGGTAAATATCCAGATCTCTCGCTGTGATAGCACGCGCACGAACTATCTGTTTCTTATCGTGTCTGATACTGCTCAGCAGGTACGGCGCACCGGGCTTTGTTTTATCAAGGTTGAATACATAATTCGGTGTAATACAAAATATTTTGCTGCAGTATTGTCCCTGTAAAGGAGTTGCTTTCGCATAATTCATGATGCCGACTACCGAGTCCTCCTTGGCAAGCAGGTGTGCCTGAAACTTATATTCTTTGTAGGAACAGTCAAAATGGCACTCGACGTTTTGGTAGCCGCTTTTGAACTTTTTCACAGCACTTGCGTATTGGTTTCGGAATTCGCGTTCTGATAGGGAGTGCTTAACGGGAAGCTTTGCCTCTGGTTCGCTCGCCGACAGGATCATTGTCGGCATGAAAGCCGCAGACCAGAATGTCACAACGAGAATGAGACTGTTTTCAGCTGGCACGCCCTGATGCTCCACACAAATATTGACGACTGGATGATCTGACTGGTAGAAATCAGGTGACTGGATCTTTGTCTGATTATTTTGACAAAGAGCATTTAAAATCAATCGTAAATTGTGCGATTAAGGTCTGGCGGTAGGGTTCGTTTCTACCTGGATTGACTGCTTTCTCTGACAGTTTCCTGCTCGCTGCGCTCGGCCCGGATGTGCATCCGGGCCTACCCTGTGTGTTTCGTGGTAATTTACCAGTCTGCGTTTTCTATTCCACTCACCGGTCGACTGCGAAGTGCATATTGAAAGCCTAAACCACTCACTTCAACTGCTTAATCATTTCCTGGGCTTTGGCTTCGAAGAGGGCCTGCCATTCGGGGGCCAGCATGCAGTCGCTGTCTTCCTGGGCGCCGCCGACGTTTTTCAGCTGCTCGGCGGTCGGGGCGTAGTAGTTGTAGCCGTTGGTGTAGCCGGCGACGAACGTGTTTTCGAAGGGGGATTTTTCCTTGATGTTCAGGCCGATGTTGACGGTCAGCTCTGCGGGAAAAGTGATCATGCGGAAGTCGCCGACCTTGATGCCGAAGATTTCCACGTCAAGCGTTTTGCCGGCGGCCTGGTTGCGGGTCTGGTGTTTGTTGAGCAGCGCCAGGTTGGCTTTGTTGCGGGTCATTTTCTCCATTTTGTAGACGTTGTTGATGTAACGTTCCATGTTCGCGCGATTCTCTTCGTCCAGCTTGACCAGGCCGTCGCGACCCAGTTTGTTTTCCAGCAGGTACCGATGCGAATAGTATGAAGGGTGTTCGTCATAGAGCTTGAATTTGACGATCAGAGGCAGAAACGTTTTCAGGTTCAGACTGGTTCCCTGCAGCGAATTCAGCAGCTGTTCCTGTTCTTTTTTGAGTGACTCAATCCGCGAAGCATTGTTGGAACGGGGAAGTGTCAGGGTTTCGTTCAGCACTTTCAGATCGCTGTTGTCGGTGCATTTAATCTTACGGATCGCTTTGAGTGTGCTGAGTCCCAGCAGGTTGCCCAGGGTTTCGGCGTCGCGGGGATTATCGACGTCTTTGTACTGCGCGGGATTGATGTCGCCGCCACAACCCTGCACGAACAGGGCAATCGTGCCTTCGCTGAGATTGTCTTCGATCACCTGTGAAGCGAAGCCGCTCATGTCGGCAGTGTTGCCTTTATTGGGGACCCCCTGAATCGGGTGGACGGCGAAGTTGTAAACAACGGCGAGTGTGTCGCCATTTTTCTTCTCGAGCTTCAGGATACCAATCTCGGGATCGATGGGACCGATTTTCGCGACTTCTTCATCGGGGGGCAGCGAGTAGGCATGGCGGACGTCGGCTTCTTTGCCGTTTTTGAGGAACAGCCGCCGGTTTTCCATCACGCGGTCTTCGTGTCCTGTGCCCACACCCACGTTGACGGGAACCATGTTTTTTGCCGCTTCTTTGATGGCCTGGATCGTGCGTTCTTCGACGTCGGCACAGACGATGCCGTGACAATGGCTGGCGTTGACCATGATGTTTTCGGGTTTGATTTTCAGATCCTGTTCGATCTGTGACCGCACGTTGCCCAGGTATTCGTTAGTGATCGAACCGATCTCGCCAATGGCGACGGCGTCGACGGTCACGATGGCAGCGGTGTGGTCGCCGTCTTTGATGACCAGTGCTTTCACAAACAGGGGATCATTGACGGGCACGTTTCGATTGGTGATGTCCACTTTGGCGGCGCCCGCCATCAGCTCGCCGGCAGACGCGAAAGCCGGGTTGAGCAGGCTGATCAGAGTCAGCAGCAGCAGAGTGGCGGTCAGTCGGTTCAAAGTATGAGATACAAGGGGGCGAGCGATTTTGTGATTGCGGTGCATGGTGTCCTGTTTTCTGAAACGGGTAGTAATCAATCTAAATCAGATCAGTCAGAGACGGGAAAAGCGACTCCAGTTCCTTCCAGTTTAACTGGAGCGTTAACTGAGCGGGACCCGTTCTTTGAGAATATTGGGGAGAAAGAGAAATCTCTGATCTCCAGGCTGTTGTTGCCTGCTATTTCAAATCGAAGTCGTGGCTGCTTTCGCCTTCTTTGACGTCCGCGGTGAGATCGGTTGTGGAAGAGCTCAGATACTTTTTAGGGACCTGCGACAATCCTGTGTTGCTCTGTGCCTGGGCGGGAGTGAATTCGCTGGGGAGCGAGATAAACACGCTGTAAGAGCCGGCGGGTATCGGGCCATCCAGTGTGAATGAGCCATCCTCGGTAAGATCGCCGCCGGCACTGGCGCCCAGTTGTTCCGAAAGATAATTGACGCGGCAGTCAGTCAGTGGTTGTCCTTTGAGGGTCACGGTGCCGCTGACGGTTCCCATCGGTTTGGAGGCGACCGTCGTGCCACCACAGCCGGTCAGTAATGTGACTGCCAGCAAGGCGGCGCCAGAGAGAAGCAGTGGATTGACTGGAGTCAAGGTTCTGAAAGAAGTACGAATGAAAGCCAGCATTGAAGTGTCTCCCGAAGTTTATGATCGAAGGATCACAATGTACGTGATTTGAATGTTCTGGATCGCACACACGGTCGGCGTTTGACCGACCATGTGTGTGTTTCCAGCTGTTTGTCAAACGGGAATTAAAATTCGCCGAGTACTTTACCGTCCTGAATGGCGCCCAGCGCCAGCAGTGTGTTGAAGTCAACATTATCCGAGAGGAAGCGGACGGCTCCGTCGGCCAGCAGGGCATGTACGCCACCCACGTGGAATGATGTGAGCGGACCGTTGTTAAATCCGGCGCCTGTATACGCGGGTTTGGTTTTCGGATTGGGAGAGTAACGAATGGTGACCACGCCACCCCCGCCATATCCGGATCCGCCACTGGTGGAGACACCGCGGTGACCAGACCAGCCGCCCGAGAGATTTTTGCGGTAATCAACGCCGGCAATGACGCCGGAATCTTCACCGACGATGATGGTATTCGAAGTGCCATCCGTGCAGTCACGCATCAGGACAGACTTGCCGATCTGCAGCATCCCGTTCTGTGCCATCACTCCATAGTACGTGTTGTCGACGGCATTCGTGTTGAACGGTGCGGCAGCGGTGTAGGCGCCCGCGATGCCCACATAGTCCATTGTCATCCCCAGGTCCCCGTTGGACTGTCCGGGAGAAATACCGTTTGCTGTCCCCGCGTAAAAGGGATCTGTGGCACTGGAGGGGCATTTAAAGGGAGTTACCAGAACCTGGTTCAATGCTTCGTTGGAGCCGGCACCGGTTCCGTATCCGCCGTCACCGGTCCAGCCGTTGTAGGTGTTGTAGCCTCGCCCGTTCGCGGGAGTTTGTGTCAGGCTGTTATAGAGATTGGCCTGATCCATGTAAGGCAGAATCGACACGCGCCAGTTAGCCTGATAAATGGGGACCTGGGCGCCGATGGGAAATGTACGGAAGGCGTCATGATAGTTATGAAACGCCAGTCCGATTTGTTTCATGTTGTTTTTGCAGGCACTGCGGCGGGCTGCTTCCCGCGCCTGCTGGACCGCCGGAAGTAATAAGGCGATGAGGATCGCTATGATGGCGATCACCACCAGTAATTCGATGAGAGTAAATGCTTTTCGTTTCATGAGTCCGCGTCCTTTTTCTAAGATTTATAAACCTATCGGTAATTAAAAAAATGACTATCAGGTTTGAGCAGAGCGCAGAATGGAAAGTGCCGACGGACGATACCCGTGCTGTAGCAGCATAAAAGAACACCGGGCCTGGCAGGGGCCCATGCAGAAGGGTTGAAACTGACTTCAAATCAGAATCACAATCAAGGCGGCAGGACGCCTGCAGGAAACGAGACATTCTCAATACATGATCTCACTTTACACTCGGATTTGTCATTCACCATGTCTTTTCAGACAGAAAGATTTCACTATCGGACATCTTTGAACAAACAAAAAATATTGAGCTATCTTATTTGAGAACAGTCGTTTACGATTTCGTAAGCTTTATTGGGATAATTAACTGTCGAGGGGAATGAAAAGTTCGTTATAATCAGGTTCCCTGCTCTGGCTGTGAGCCCACGGACGGCCCAGCTGGTACACGATCCTGCCAGGTAACGAAGCGCGTTCGCACCCCACGATCGAGAAAGCGTCACATTTTACCATAGCATCTCTCAATCTGTTCTACTCGGCCCCACTGGCCAGGGAGACGCTACGTAAAACGGGACACAGTTTATCAATTGAAGCCGGGCACACTATGCAATCAAAAACCTCCGTGAGTGGCAAACCTCGAATCCAGCCTTTCCTTGAGCGTGAAAACAGTCTGGATGATGAGAAGGCGGATCTTTCCTATTATTTACCCTCCGCGCGACCTCAGCGACTGGAAACACTCAGGCAGAGCTGGAGTTACCTGGCTTATTATCATCCGACCCCCGGGCCTTTTGCACGGTTTACTTCCGGACATTTTCCCGCAGGCACGACCACGCAGAAACACAATCATGCCGTGATGGCCATGCATGGCAGTCTGCAGGGACCGTTGACGTTGAAGACTCCGACGGGAGATTATCATCTCGACGCGGGCGATTTCTGTATGATTGGTCCGGGCGTGGATCATCACTGGTCGAATGCAGGTCCGCATACAGCCTCCACGGTGGCTTTCCTGATCGATCTGGAGCGGCTGGGAGACTGGCCGGAAGAAGCGGGGATTGCCGAAGCGTGCCGGGAACTGGAGACGCTGGTCACCGGCGTGCATTGCATCAGATCAGCCGGCAATCCGGATCTGCAACATGCGTTCTGGCGGATGGCCGATCAACTGATTGCCGAACACTCTCATCGCAAGATTGAAGTGACCAGCCGCCTGCTGGTTTTTCTGGCGCTGGTGCTGGAGCATCTGGCGCCGGCCGTGGAGTTGGATTCTGAAGACGATGTCGCATTGCAGATTCGGCGGTTACTGTTGAACCGCGTGAATGATCGCCTGACGATTCCCGAAGTGGCCCGCGAACTGCACGTGAGTCCCACGCTGGCAAAAACCGTGTTTCGCAAAACCTATGGCTGCGGGATCATGGCGTATTTCAACGAGTTGAAAATCTGGCAGTCCAAACGCATGCTGGGTAACCCGGCGATGACGATCGACCAGATCAGCCGCACGCTGGGCTTTTCTTCGCCGGCTTATTTCACACGGACTTTTCGTAAACTGACCGGGGAAACCCCCAGTGACTTCCGCAGCAAACGCGGACAGGCAGACGTGCGTTGAGCCCTGTGACAGATGTGCTGAAATCACAGGGTACTTGGGTCAGTCGGAAACAGCTCGCTGGTGAATTCGTGATACGCGTCGACCATCTTTCCCCGGGCTTCGTACAGGAGGCCGTTATGGGTGCCCTGTTCGATTTTCACAAAGCGTTTAGGAATTCCGGATGCGGAATGTTCGGGGGCAGCCGCGAACAGTTTTTCTCCCAGTTCAAAGGGGACGATGCGATCTGCGGAACCATGAATCATCAGGATGGGACAGGTGATGTTTGCGATGAGCCGCTGATTGGGGTATCGGTCCCACAATAACAGGCTGACGGGAATCCAGGGAAAATGACTGGAAGCCGCATCGACCATGGAACTGAAGGTGGAGCGGAGGATCAGTCCCGCCGGCGGCGTATTCTGCTGGCAGAGTTCGCTGGCCAGTAGAGTTGCAACGCCACCCCCCAGGGATTCTCCAAACAGGATGATGCGCGAGGGATCAATTTTGCGATCGCGGACGGCGTACTTCCAGATCGCGCGGGCATCTTTGAGTAAGCCGGTCTGGCTGGGGCTGCCCGGGTTTTCGGCGTAGCCCCGGTAGTCGAAGGCGAAGACATGCAGATTCAGACTGGCCAGCAGGCGACAGTCTTCAATCCGGTGCAGCCGATTGCCGCCATTGCCGTGCAGCAGGATCACAACGGGACGCCCTTTATCCAGCTCGGCATCACAGGCGGCTTCATCAGTGCAGGCAACCTGCCCGGCGAGCACATGCCAGCCTTTGAGATCGAGGCCGTCCTCTGTTGTTGTACTGATTTCGTGGACCACTCCGAACGGCGCATTCGACTGATCGACGGACAAAGATTTCACGCGCGTGGGTTGATAGATGAGCCACCGCTGTCCGAACATGATCAGAATCAACAGCAGCAGATAAAACGCAAATACGCGTGTCAGAAAATAAACGAGCATCTGTTTCCCGTTCTGGGGTTTGGAAAGGATTCCATCTGGCAGGGAAGCCCGCCAGGAGGAGACCTGCTTCGTGGCCGGTTCCGGTTCGGTGTTCATGAGCCGTCGCTTGAAAGTGAGAAATGAAAATGCTTCGTCAGTGTATTCTATCGGTTCTGAAGGTGAAAACCAGTGGGATCCGTGAGACGGTCTGATATGATGAAGGCTGGACAAAATTCGGGTACCGGTTTCTTAAGGGTGCGTCCATTATTGTTTCATGTTGACCGTGAGATGCTATCAGGAGAATGATGAGAATAAATTCTGAGAAGCTTCAGGAATTCCTGACTTCACAATCAGTTGAGATCGTAGAACGGTTTGATACAAAGACTGCAGGTAAGTTACGTAGTGAGTGGAAGAATACGTTTGCCTTTGGATTTCGGGTCCCGACTGGAGGGCTATTCTGGCATGTTTTTACCTATGAGCATGCGGTATATATCACTGGAAAACAGGCGTTACGACGATTTAATGAAGAGTCGCCAGTTGCGTTTGTCGTCTTTCCCAGTCCCAGTGCTGATTCCACCTGCTACTATTGCAAAGCAGAGAAAATGCCTGATTTCAGCGAATATCGGGATGACCTGTTTGTGTGCAATCGTGACCTCGACTGGACGATGGCGTACACTCATGAAGAAGGTCTCGGCCCATTTTATTCGCGAAAGGAATGGCAAACCTGGTATACGGGATCTTAAAATATCCTGTGTGAATGAATGCGGAAAAACATTGAGCTTTCAGCGAACTGATTGAGGGAGAAAATCATCGATTCCCTACATGATAACCTGTTGCAGCGTGTCGCAGTGGTCTGCGATGAATCGGTATCCGTGCATGAATTGATTTCTACCTGGCTGCCTCAGCCGTTTGCACTTTCACCCTGGGCTACCTGGACACTGTTTTCCTTAATCCGGCATCGGCAGAGACAGGCGTTTGTAGCAGAGATTGTCCGGGATCGCCTGGGAGTCAGGCTCGAACACCTCGCGCAACACGGGTATGGCGCACATCCGCCTGATAAAGGTTATGGCGTTGTGCCGGGCCTGGCGGATTGGGATTACAACCTGCATGGACGCGGGTGCTGTGTGACGAATCGGCTGAGTGGTGTCGAGATTGATGTCGATTTTTTCGAGGATACTTCCGACTGGTTTGAGCCATTTTTCTATCAGTGTTATTTAAGCACACTGAAAACTCCCGAAATCTGGGAGAAACGGCTGATGGAACTGCACCCTCAATTCAGTGATCAGGGACCGCCCTTTGAGACCGTCGAACTGGCATTGGCAGAACTGCAGGAAGCGGCGTTTCTGGAATCACATTCAGAAAGGCCCTCTATCTTCAAGCTGGCCTTTGATGAGCGGGCACTGTCGAACCAGATGACGTGGTTCGAAACGGTTTCAGAAGACAGTCTCCCTTTAATACGCCTGGCAGTCGTGATCGGGGACTGGCCAATGGTTTGTGATCTGCAAACTGCGGAATATGTTGAGGTAACCGTGTCTGAAGCAGCTCAGCAGGTGATTGCATTGCGGGAGCAGAAACTGATCAGTCTGTTTGCGGAAGAGAATCGGCAGAAGGTGGCGCTCAAAGGATTACAGGAAATCAATAGCGTGTTCCTGGATGAATACATTACGACCATCTTGAAGCAAGGGACTCCTGCAGTGGTAACGGTACTGGAATTGCTTCTGAAACGGAATGACAAAACCTGGTGCCCCCTCATCCATGAATTTTATCAACAATTCAAGCCAGCGAGGTCCGAGGATGAATTTCCCAGTCCTCATATCTGGGGGCAATGCCTGGAGTTTCTGTTTCGACATCAATATTCATTTCCCGAAGCGGCAGAGGTGTTTTCGAACGTTCATCAACACTGCCTGGGGGAAGCTGTTGTTCTGGCTCTGGAGTATCGGCCTTCGCAGGCGTTGAAGTTATTTCGTGCTGCATTACGCTCAGAAATACCCAATAATCGGATGATCGCAGCAGCCGTGCTGGCTCTGGTGGATCAGCCCTGGAGTCATCAGGAGTTGCTGGATGCTTTCAGGGAGTCTGATGAGCCCGATCAAACAGCCGAGTGCCGCTCCGCACTGCTTGAAACGCAATGCAGTCAGGCACATCAGGTTGTTTTGGATTGGCAGACCCGGCATCCTTTTCAGCGGGAATCAGATGAGTGGATGACCTTTGAAGAAATGAGTATTCAAAGTCTCCCGGTATATCTCCAGTGGGAAATGGATGAATTACGCGAGCGAATCTTACCACTGCGGAATGTCATCCTGCCTGAGTTCGAAAATGAGTGAGCCCGGAATGCGGCGAAGGTGTCCATGGAGAAATGGACTTTTTAAAAACAATCATGCTGGCCCGATATCAGTCGCAGATTCCTGAGCAACTGGTTCAACAGATCAAGCGCGAACTGTCGCTGTATTCGTAACAATCGCGGCGATTGCTCTGTGATCTCTGGTACTTCGAATTACAATAAAAAAGTGTGCTCTTTTTCGCAGTGAGTCCGTTTTAAATAAGGTGGTGGCCATGCGTTGCATTTTCTGTTCGGGTCTGATGTTGCTGCTCGCGGTGTCAATGTTGTCGGGTTGCTCCTTTAATGTCAGCGTGAATGCTGAGAGTGACACGGACATGGGATCGCATCATGTGGTGGTCAAGCCGGGGAGTGCGATGACGTCGAGTTCCTCCGCCACATTTGGGGATGATGCCACCTATACTTTCAGCTGTGGCAAAGTCACAGTCAAAATCGAGAACGAAGCATTGATGGTGAATGAGCTGAGTTACGGCATGCTGGAAGTGGGACAGACAGTGGAAGTCGATCACGGTAAAGTCTTCGTGGCGGGACAGGAACGCACAGGCAAGCAAATAGAAAGCCAGGACAAAGACGAACCTGCAAAACAGGATATCGAATAACCGTCCTCGTCAGATGGGATGGATACGAAAGGAATCGGCATTGTTAGTGCTCTCCCGAAAAACAGGCGAAAGTCTGCTGATCAATGACTTCCAGGTCACTGTCGGCTGGATTCGCTTTAATAAGGTGCAGCTTGTGGTCAGTGGGGTGGGAGACATGCTGCCGGTGAAACAGATGCTTTACATGAACGAGAAAATCAAAGTCACTACGGAGATTGAAATCGTAGTGGTTAATATTCGAGATGAGAAAGTACGGGTGGGAATCACCGCACCGCCGGGAACCGCCATCCAGCGCCTCTAACGTGTTGATTACAACGGACTCGTTCAAATCATTTTCCTACCACGAACAGCACGAACAGATCTTGTTGGTGAGCAATCAGAGCATGGGGTGACCCCGGATAAAATCCGGGGTTGTCGGAGACAACAGGATGTTGTGAGGGAAACCAGCTTCGTCGGTGTTGAATTTGAATTTCTTATTGATACCAGCTGGTTTTTATCTGGCAGGAAACCTGGTTCTGATTTGATTGAGTGAACTGCGACCTCCTGCTCGCTGCGCTCGTACCGGATGTGCATCCGGTATCACCCATTTTTGTCGGGGTGGGGCGGTGACTCAACACGCTGTCGGGCAAGCCGACAGATGCTTCCTCATGGATGGCACCCGGGGGCTGGCTATTAGTTCGTTTTATGCTGATTTGCAGGTCTCATATCAATCGTTTTTTGGACCACGAAAAATACGAATCCGAACGAAAGGAACTGGTTGATGAGATGTAACAACCTTGGGTGACCCCGGATGTAATCCGGGGTTGTCGGAGACAACAGGATGTTGTGAGGGAAACCTGCTTCGTCTGTATTGAATTTGAAATTCTTATTGATACCAGTTGGTTTTGATCTGGCAGGAATCTTGGTTCTGATTTGATTGAGTGAGCAGCGACCTCCTGCTCGCTGCGCTCGTACCGGATGTGCATCCGGTATCACCCTTTTTTCTCTGGATGGGGTCACTTTTTACACACTGTCGGGCAAGCCGACAGTGGCACCCAACGCGGGTAACGTGTTGATAAAAACGCACTCGTTCAAATTATTTTTCGTGTGGTTTCGTATTTTTCGTAATCGTAGAAGATTTGCATGAACCGCGGCTCATACTGTGTGGCTGAATTTGTTTTTGCTGAGGGTCGGATTTTCAGGTTGATTATTGCTCCTGCTTCCCACTGATCACCGGTGGTTGAATTTCAGCTGGTCCTGCTGGTGTCTTTCAGTAATATTCGCCTTGAGACTGTTCGCGTTCTCTGATGACCCGCTGGCGGGTGGATTCGAGTTCTTCTCTGGACATGTTGCGGATGACTTCCGGAGTGAGTTTGCGGAGCCAGGCTTTTTTGCGGGGGACGGCTTTGGTGTCGAGGCCCAGCAGGCGGTCAATGCGTTCGCGGGCGCGGAGTCTGTCCCGTTCGGTGGCTTTCGGACTGTCGATCACCGAGCGATAAAAGTAGAGCGAATCGGCGCGGTGATGTTCCAGGCTCTGTTCGACTTCATTCAGCATCTCGCTGCGGGCACGGGTTATATAGCGTTCGACGGAACGACGGCTGAGCTGGAATTCCCCGGCGATCGCGGTTTT
>NZ_CAXAVM010000049.1:0-37731 GCF_963972345.1 uncultured Gimesia sp.
CCCACATAAGGATACTCACCTGCCCGCCTCCCCTTCTCCATAAACAGGCGGCCCTGTGTGTGGTCGTTCGTTTTTAAATTGATACTGCGGACAATCGACAGGTGATGCATCCGCTGCGCCGTATAAGGCAGCAGTTCTGAAATATGCATACCGGGGACAGACGTCGGAATCGCGCGGAAGGGTCCACCAAATTCGGTACCCGGCTTGGGATCCCAGGATTCCAGCTGGCTGACGCCCCCCTGCAGGTAAACCTGCAGAATTCGTTTATGCTGACCGTTGACCTGTTCTGCCACTGCCGGTGATCCGGACAGACTGAATGCCAGCGCGCCACCGGCGGCCCCCGCCAGAAACTGACGCCTCGCTACACGGTGATCAAGCTGTTGACAGCCTTGATTTCTTTGCATCATCGGTCTTTCTGTTTTCGAGGTAGACGAGGAGTTGATTCTCAATGATTGAAACGAAATTCATCCGACACCAGCGCCGCCCAGACCAGTTCAGGAATTCCCTTGTGGGTTTCCTGCTGACTTGAGTTTAAATATTCGACTACCTGTCGGGTTTCTGACTCGTTCGGAAAGCGGGAAAGGACGGCAAGATACAGTTCTTCGGCGACCGCGGGACCCGACTCAAGTTTTTTAAGCCGTGCTGTCAGATTATTTCCGCCGGGAACCAGCCAGGACTGAATCAAAGGCCCGTTCAACAGAAATAATGCCTGGTTGGCGGAAGCATCAAACCGGGATGATTGCGCCCCCACAGTGCCAAACGTGACCGTAAAGGAATCAACGTTTCTCCATAGGGCATCGTGTAACGCTTCTTCCTGCCAGAGTGGCTCCGCTGTAACTTGAGGGCCATGTTTGGGATCGTCTTTTATTTTTTTTGCCTTCAGACCAGCGAGTGTTCTTTCAGTGACTCCGGTCGCCTGCATCATTGACCAGGCCAGTTGCTCGGGTGATAAAGGCTTTAACAGGCCGACACGATAATCGGGTTTGTCAGCGGATTTCAAATCCGAGTTATTACGACTGCTGCGTTGATAAACGTCTGTCAGCGCCAATTCGCGAATCAGATACTTCAGGTCATAGTCCATTTCCTGTAACGCAGTTGACAGCAGTTCGAGAACTTCCGGATGCGTGGGCGGATTATCAGAGTGCCACATATCGAGCGGTTCCACCAGGCCGCGGCCCATCATCAACGCCCAGAGACGGTTGACAATATTATTCTGAAAGGCCTGATTCTCGGTACTGGTAATCGCATCCGCCAGTTGCAGACGACGACTGTAAACCGGTATCGAACGCACATTTTTGGCAGGTTTGACTCTGTAGGGTTCTTCAGGGATCTCAGGATCAGGAATCTCAGGCAGATCCAGCACCCGCGGTGCCGTCTTGCCTTCTTCTTTGGTGAAGACGGAAGTAAATGCGACCTGCCCTTCGGCTTTTTCACCAATGGATGTTTTTTTTGTTTTGGGATCCCGGAACAGGTAGCTGCGACTTAAAAACGCATTCAACCCATGATAGTGACGCTGCAGATAATCATTCACGTTGGGATGGTCATGGCACTGGGCACACTGAAGATCACGCCCCAGGAACAGGCGTCCCAGATCTCGGGTAACCTGCTCGGCCTTTAATTCCCGATCCAGCAGGAACTTGGCAGCCGGTCGGGTTTTCTCATCTGTGCCATCGACAGTCAGCATTTCCTGCACCAGGTCATCCCAGCGGCGGTTAGCCAAGAACGACTCTCGCAAATATTTCTGCCAGTCCTTCGCAGGCACATGTTTATCGGGATGACGTTCCATCAGCATCGTGTCAAACACATACTGCATCCGCCGCGCATATTCGGGAGATGCCAGCAGGCGATCAATTTCGTCAACACGTTTGTCAGCGGAGGTATCAGCAACAAATGCCCGCACTTTCTCTGCCGTGGGAATAGTGCCTGTCAGGTCAAGTGTGATGCGCCGTAAAAACGTCGCGTCATCGGCAGTCGCAACCGCCTGGTTCTCGAACTGCGGGTTGCCGGCTCCCAGCGCCGCATCAATCCGTTCATGGAGTGTTGTTTCGGCAGACACTGGTGCCGCATAAACAGCGATCAAGATCGCAGAATACGTGAGCAGTTGTGGGATGGAACGTAAGCTCATAAGATCACGCGATTCAGGCAGGAAGTAAAAAGAGGGACCAGTTGACACCATGCATCAACTGGCATTCATATGTTACCTGAATCTGATTGCGATATCAATTATTTTCTGCTTAACCTGAGTTTTTTCAGGAAGTTCCGCCATAGTATGATATTCATCGGCTGACCGTGTTTTACGGAAAAAACGTCCAGTTTGCCTCTCTTATCAACGCTGCCCATAAACGGGAGGCTTCCAACCCTTGGGCAGTTTTCCCTGTGGTCTCACGCCATACGCGTCTGCCGGGATCGGATGATCTTTTGCAGCTTGCAGAGGCAGATCATCGGGAAGATGCTTGATTTTGAAATCTTTGTACTGGATTTTCATCTGCGGTCCCACATGGACCTGCACTGCCAGCACGCCTTCCAGAGCACGCCCTTTTTCATCCAGGTCGATTAAATCTGCAGTCTTGTGTCCATCAATCCAGTGCTGATGATGATTGCCTTTCACCAGTACCCGGAAATCATGCCATTCATCAGGTGCGAAAGTTTTGACCGGGATTTTTCCGACAACCCAGGGCTGCCCCTCCGGATCAATAATGACTTTCTCCCCGGTATGCGAGAGGATCCGGCGCCCTTTCTCTTCGTACAGCATGCCGTTGTAGTTCGGGTTATTGGCAACCACATCACACTGATATCCGGTCACAATGTCCAGGCCCAGATCGGGCCGGGAGGTGCCCCGGTATTGCAGGCCACTGTTCCCGCCTGCAGTCACTTTTACTTTGACCCGCAGATCAAAATTACGAATCGTAGAATCGTTCCAGGTGATGAACCGGTTCATCTTCAGAGTCCCGTCAGTTTTACCCGTCAGTGCCCCTTCTTCGACTGACCAGTACCGGGGATCTCCGCTCCAGTGACGCAGTGTTTTGCCATCAAATACCGAAACGAATCCTTCAGGATCTACTTTAGCCCCCACTGCTGCCGAGGCAACCGGATGCGGTTCTGTCGAGTCCGTGAACTTTCCCTTTAACGGATCGAGCGGCCCCCCCAGTTCTTTGACTCGCGTCGTTGTGCGCTCGCGCATTTCTTTTAAAGTGTCTTGATACTTCGGATGACCGGCCAGGTTCACCAGTTCGTCCGGATCCTGTTTCAGGTCATGCAGAAACTCATGGTTATCATGATCAAAATATCGTACATATTTGAACCGCTCATTCCGCAGACCTTCAAAGGCAGGAATCCGATTGCGGACCGCAAAGTGTTCATGAAAGGCTTCTGTTCTCCAGTCGGCAGGTGTCTTGCCCGCTACGATCGGCTGCAGACTGTGCCCCTGGTATCGCGGGGGAATCGCGACTCCCGCCCAGTCAAGAAAGGTCGCCGGCAGGTCCAGATTCAGCGCAGGGGCGCTCGTCGCCTGACCATGCTGCGCCGTGGGGACGCGGGGATCTGCGATAATCAAAGGAACATTCAATGCTTCTTCATAATGCGACCATTTCCCGGCAAATCCGCGATTTCCCATGTAATACCCGTTGTCAGCCGAGTAAACGATGATTGTATTTTTATCCAGTCCGGCCTCTTTTAAAGCCGCCAGAAAACGACCGATGGCACCATCGATGCCACTCACCATGCGGTAATAGGCCCGCATATTCGTCTGATATTTATCGTCAGTATTCCAGCGCCAGAAATAACGTTCCCGATTGAGAGTCGTTTTCAGAAAGTCCGGTTGTCCATCAAAAATCTCCGGTGCATTCAGTCGCGGCGGAGCGATTGTGATATCTTCATACATGCCGTCCACAGCACGCGGCCAGGGGAAGTGACCAATTCCCGGTCGACGGTCACTGTCTTCTGCGTGACAGGCGTTAAACCACATATTTAATGCAAACGGTTTCCCCTTTGGTTGTGTTTTGAGAAACTCAATGCCTCGATCAACGATCAGTTCGGTCTCGTGACGCAGACTGCCGTCCGGCTGTTTTTTGTAATAGGGGTTGCGGCTGATCGCTTCGAATTCATCAAAGTGTTTTTCCCTTTGAAAACCCTTCGGCATCTTCGCGTGCCATTTCCCAAAGTACCCGACACGATATCCGTTTTCGCGCAACAGATCGGAAAACAGCGTTTCCACGGCTTCAGGTCGGGCCATCTCGGGATTCGCAGGCGTTCCATAACTGCGGCCGGTCAAGCCGGTCAGAATTGTCGTGCGACTTACCCAGCAGATGGCCTGACTGACACAGGCATTATCAAAGCGAGTTCCCCGCGCCGCCAGTTCATCGATATTGGGGGTCTTGATCACCTGGTTACCATAACAGCCTAATGTGCTGGTGGTCTGATCGTCGGCGAAGAAAAAGACAATGTTTGGTTTCTCGTTTGGATTGGGTTTCTCGTCTGCCATCAACGAACCGCAGGAAACGAAAAACAGTACAGTCAGATGCAGGAATAATTTCATGGCTGTAGCTTCATTGAATAGAGTGTTGTCTAGTCCGGCTCTTCCATTACAGCCGAATTACAGAATCACGCTGCTTCTTCCGGAGGCGGCATGCTTACCTGACACTGTAACTGACCGCACGGGCAAAGGCGACTCTACTCTCTGAAAATTCAGAGCTCGTCAAAGCAAAGGCTTGTAACCGGGGGGAATGGGCCTGTAGAATAGTAAATCTACTTAATTAACCTGCCAGCCGATTCCGCGCAGTTCGTCGTACATTGTCTTTTGCACTCTGAAGAACTGCCTTCGAACTCAATCGCAATAAATACTGACGCTATAAACACTGTGTCTCCAGATTGAAAGCCTGCCTGCATTATGAATGATCAGGGATACCGCAGTCGCTTGATTCCCGTTCTGATGCCCCTGCTGCTGTTCTCTTCGCCGGCGATCGCTGCGGAAAAAACGGTGGATTTCGAACGTGACATTGCCCCCATTTTAAAAAGCCGCTGCCTGAGCTGTCACCAGGATCGCGTTCGCCAGGGGGGACTTGCCCTGCATTCTGCCGTAGGAGTACGTAAAGGTGGCGAAAGCGGAGAAATCATTGATCTCGGCGATCCCGACGCGAGTTACCTGATCGATCTGATTACGGCCTACGACGGGGTGGCGGAAATGCCTCAAGAGGCAGCGCCTCTCACAACAGACGAAGTAGAGACGTTTCGAAGCTGGATCAAACAGGGAGCACACTGGCCGGAAAACCTGGTACTGGAGCCTCCCGTTTTATGGTCTCTGAGAACATTAACGCAACCACCGGTTCCCACAGTCACTCAGACATCTGCTAAATTCCCGATACGGAACCCGATCGATGCCTTTGTCGCTGCCCGACATCAGTTGGCCGGTGTGCAACCCGCGCCACCGGCATCGAAGCGCACACTCATTCGACGGCTCTTCCTGGACCTTACCGGCTTACTGCCGACACCGGAAGAAGTTGCAGGTTTTATCGCAGACGAAGATCCCCGTGCCTATGAAATACTGGTTGATAAACTGCTGGCTTCACCGCATTTTGGAGAACGCTGGGGGCGGTACTGGCTGGATCTGGCCCGCTATGCAGACAGTGATGGTTACCTGGGTGACAGTATACGTCCCCATGCCTGGGTCTATCGGGAATGGGTCATCCAGGCGATCAATGATGATTTACCCTTCGATCAGTTCTCCATCGAACAACTGGCGGGAGACCTGCTGGAAAAACCAACGGATTCACAACTGATTGCCACCGGCTTTCACCGCAACACATTGAGCAATACCGAAGCGGGCGTGGATCTCGAATTATATCGTACGAAAGAACTCGTCGACCGCGTGAATACCACAGGCATGGTGTGGCTCGGCTTTACACTGGGTTGTGCCGAATGCCATGACCATAAACACGATCCCATCTCACAGAAAGAGTTCTACCAGTTTTATTCTTTCTTCAATAATGCCGACGATTCGAGCGTGAAAGTCAGCCATGATTGGGACATGGCTGAATACCAGTCAAAACAGAAACAATGGCAACCCGCGTATGAGAAAGCACTGACTTCACTGCAAGAGTTTGAGAAATCAGACCTCACTGCAGAACAGAAAGCAGAAATCACGAAAACGCTGGAGAAATATAAAAGGTCCTCCGATCTCAAAAAGATTTCCCCATACTATGAGACGAAACAACCTGGCTGGGACAAACTCTACTCGCAACTGGAATCGCTGCTGAAAACCCGCCCTTCTCCACCAGCAACCCGGGCTCCCACCTTTAAAGAACGAACCAAAGACCGCCGGGACACCTTCGTGCATGTCCGGGGGATTTACAATCAACATGGCGAAAAAGTCGATCCAGGCACTCCCGCTGTCCTGCCTGAATTCAATGCGGGAGAACCACTGAGAGACCGTCTGGATCTGGCACGGTGGCTGTTTCAGGAGAATAACCCGCTGACGGCCCGCGTTGCCGTCAATCGCATCTGGCAGCATCTGTTTGCCCGCGGGCTGGTCGCGACTCCCAATGACTTCGGCACGAAAGGGGAACCGCCCACGCACCCACTCCTGCTGGACTGGCTGGCGGCAGAATACAAATCACAAAACTGGAGTCGCAAAACGATGATCCGACTGATCGTCATGTCCTCGACGTACCGGATGTCGTCCGCGGCGAATGCGAGTCCTGTCCAACATGATGTCAATAATCAGCTACTCTGGCGGCAGAACAGTTATCGGGTCGAAGCGGAAATTGTCCGCGATATCCATCTCACCGCCAGTAGTCTGCTGGATCGTACGATTGGGCGGCGGGGAATTCGACCTCCTCTACCGGCGTTTGTCACCGATGTCGGACGCAGCGTCAAATGGCCTGCGACTGAAGGCAGCGCGCGTTATCGCCGGGGAATGTATATTGTCTTTAAACGCACGGTCCCCTATCCGATGCTGATGACCTTTGATGCGCCGGATGCCACCGTTTCCTGCAGCCGACGCGAACGCTCGAACACTCCCCTGCAGGCACTCACCCTGTTGAACGGACCCCTGTTTTTCGAAAGTGCCCAGGCACTGGGAAAACTGATGTGGGAAGAACATCAGGACAATCTGCCCGCCGCGACAGAGGAGATGTTCCTCCGCTGTTTTTCCCGCCCTCCGGCACCGCGCGAGCAGGAATACCTCAATGCTGCGTATGCCGATCTGCTGTACCTGGCGGAAAACAGCCAAGCGAAAACAAAATCAGCAGAAGATCCACAACAGACCGCCCTGATTCAGCTGGCGAGAATCGTCATGAACCTGGATGAATTTATCACGCGAGACTGAATATGCAGAACCCACAACACCACGATCTCAATGCTTTAAACCGGCGACGTTTTTTCGCTACCGGCGCCAGCGGTCTCGGTACGCTCGCCCTGGCATCGCTCATGAAACAGGATGGTCTGCTGGGGGCGGGGCAGCAACTGGCCCATTTTGCTCCCCGGGCAAAACGCTGCATCTACCTGTTCATGGAAGGCGGCCCGAGTCAGATGGATCTGTTCGATCCCAAACCGCGTCTCAATGAACTCGACGGTCAGCCGATGCCCGAGTCCCTGCTCAAGGACATCAAGTTCGCGTTCATCCAGAAAGAAGCAGCCCGCATCATGGGCAGTCCCCGCACGTTCAAACGCTATGGCGAGTGTGGCATGGAACTCTCCGATCTGCTGCCTCACCTGAGTACCTGTGTCGATGATATTGCCTTGATTCGCTCCATGCACTGTGAGCAGTTCAATCACCTGCCCGGCCAGTTGATGATGCTCTCCGGTTCCGATCTGCAGGGCCGCCCGACGTTGGGTTCCTGGTTGAATTATGGCCTGGGGAACGAATCAGAAAATCTGCCCGGTTATGTCGTACTGGCCACACTGGGGCGAGGCTTGCCTGGCGGAGCTTCCAGCTGGTCGAGCGGTTTTTTACCGTCTCAGTATGCGGGCACGCTGTTTCGGAACCAGGGCAGCCCGGTCCTCAACCTGGCAAACCCGCCTGAAATCTCAAATGCAGCCCAGATGCGCAGCCTGCAGACGATCAATGAACTAAACGGCCTGCGTTATGAACAGATTGGTAATCCCGAAATCTCCAGCCGCATCAAAGCCTACGAACTTGCCTTCCGGATGCAGCAGACAGCGCCGGAACTGCTGGACCTTTCAGGAGAGACCAAAACCACGTTAGAGGAATATGGCGTCACGCGCGAAGAAGCATCGAAAAGCAGTACGTCCGGTTTCATGGGCTCGTATGCCCGCAACTGTCTGCTGGCACGCCGCATGGTGGAACGGGGCGTGCGGTTTGTTTCCCTGTTCCTCTCCACCTGGGATCATCACAGTGCGCTCGACAGTGGCCTGGAGCGCTACACGAAAATTTCCGATCAACCCGTCGCGGCGTTGCTGAAGGATCTGAAGCAACGCGGCCTGCTGGACGAAACGCTGGTCGTCTGGGGAGGCGAATTCGGTCGCACACCCCTGGGCGAGAATCGAGTCAATTTCAAGAAAGTCACCGGCCGCGATCACCATCCCTACTCCTTCAGCATGTGGCTGGCCGGCGGCGGAATCAAGGGGGGACAGGTGATCGGCGAAACAGATGAAATCGGCTGGGGAGTCACTAAGGACCCGGTCCACGTCCACGATCTGCACGCCACAATTCTGAAACTGTTCGGACTGGATCACGAAAAACTGACCTACCGGTTCCAGGGTCGCGACTTCCGCCTGACTGATGTTTCCGGGAATATCGTCGAACAACTACTGGCATAATGCCAGACAGCAGGAAACCGCGTTCATGCAGAAAATGTTAATCTTCCTGATTCTTTTTACCGGCTGTCTCAGCACCGCATATGCACAGTCGGAATACCGGGTTCTGCCGCGCGATTTCAACGCAGACAAAACAGAGCAGATGATGCGGGCTTATCTGCGTCAACAGGTCCATGCTGCCATGGAGAAACGACGCAGTGAACTCGAGGCGGCATTGAAATCGGATAAAGCACTCGCCGCCTATCAACAACAGCGACGCGAAGCATTACAGCAGTCACTGGGAATACTGCCCGAACGCACAGCACTTAACCCGCAGACAATGGGTACCATTCAGCAACCCGGATTCACCGTTGAAAAAATTCTCTATGAAAGCCAGCCCGGCTTTCACGTGACTGCTAACCTGTATCGCCCCGAAGGAACAGGTCCGTTTCCTGCCATCCTGCACCCGGTCGGCCACAGTGAAAATGGAAAAGCCTACGAATCGTATCAGCGCGCCAATCGCCTGCTGGCACGACACGGGTTTATCGTACTCTGCTTCGATCCCATCGGTCAAGGAGAACGCAAACAGCTCCTCGATAAAAAGGGAACGCCGCACCATCGGGGAAGTCACGAACATCAGGAGTTGGGCGTTGCTCCGATCCTGCTCGGACGCAGCCTGGGAAGCTATATGCTGTGGGATGGTGTCCGCGGCATCGATTATCTCTGCAGTCGTCCTGACGTGGATCAATCGCGTATCGGCTGCACCGGGAATTCAGGGGGCGGCAATCTGACCAGCTACCTGATGGCATTTGATGATCGCATCGTGGCGGCTGCCCCCGGTTGCTTCATGACCACGCATCGCTTCAAAAACGAGAGTCCCGGCCCAGGCGATGCCGAGCAGAACCTGTATGGACAGATCGGAGCTGGCTTCGATCATCCCGACTATATTCTCACACGTGCCCCCCAACCGACACTGATTCTCTCGGCAACCAGAGACTTCGTCCCCATCGACGGCACCTGGGATGCCTATCGCCAGGCTAAACGTGTTTATACCCGGCTCGGTTATCCGGAACGCGTTGATCTGATCGAAGCCAACGACAAACATGGATTCAGCCAGCGACTGCGTGAAGGTGCCGTACGGTTCTTTGCCCGCTGGTTGCAGAAGAGACATCTGGAAGCGTTCGAAGTCGACGACTCCCCGGTTCTGACTGATCAGGAGTTGCAGGTCACGCTGCAAGGCCAGGTACTCAAGCTGCAACATGAACGCAGCCTGTTTGATCTGTTCACCGACTACGAAAAACAGTTAGCCGAAAACCGCCCTCCCCTCACACGAGAGCTTGTGCGGCAGGTGACAGGTATCCGCACACTGCAAGATCTGCCGGAGCCTGGTATCAAGCGATTCGAAAACAAAAAGTCTACAAACTCACCCCAGCGTCTCATTCTGACACCGGAACCTGGCATCCAGTTGCCCGCACTCTACTGGTCTCAGGGGAATGAAACACCCATTCTGATCGCACCGTCTGCAGGCATGAATTCCAGCGTCAAAACAGCGGAACAGCTCAACAGCCAGGGACATCCTGTATTGATCGTGGAAGTGCGAGATACGGGTGAAACCAAAACCAGGAACTGGCGTTTTCCCGGTGCGGACTATTATATATCCCATATGCTGGGACGTTGCTGGCTGGGCATGCAGGCCGAAGATTTACTTGTTTCCGCCCGCTGGCTGCAGTCACAACACAAGGCGAACCAGGTGGAACTTCATTCGGAGGGCGAACTCGTCCCCGCGGCCCTGCATGCTGCGGCACTGGAACCCAAACTGATCTCTCAACTGCAATGGGATGAAGGGCTGAATCCGTGGCATGAACTGCTGACATCACGCGAAGCATTCCCTCACCTGCATCTTGCCGTTCAGAACGTACTGTCGTACTACGATTTACCTGACCTCAAAAAACTTTAAGACCGTCGAATTATTATCTCAGAGGATTTTCCCATGTATTTGATAAAACCTGCCTGCTGTTTTCTCACCGGCCTTCTGCTGCTCATGCCTGTCGGTCTGAATGCTGCAGAAACCAAACCGAATATCGTGTTGATCATGGCCGATGACGTCGGCAGTGATGCCATCGGATGTTACGGGGGGCGCAGCTATCCCACGCCGCACATCGATGCCCTCGCCAAGGGAGGCATGAAATTCAATCATGGCTACGCCATGCCCGTCTGCCATCCGACACGGGTCTGCCTGATGACGGGCCGGTATCCCTTCCGCTTTGGCAAAGCCGGTTCGAAATGGGGAGATTATCCGAGTGACGCCGAAGGCATTTCCATCGGCAATCGTATGCAGCAGGCCGGCTATGCCACGGCAGTCGCCGGAAAATGGCAGCTCTGTATGATGAAGAATGATAAACAGCATCCCAGCCGCGTCGGTTTTGATGAATGGTGTCTTTTCGGCTGGCATGAGGGAGGTCGCTATCATCATCCCCTGATTTATCAGAACGGCGCTCTGCGGGATGACGCTTCCAGTCTGTACGGCCCTGAAGTCTATGCCGACTTCCTCATTGATTTCATGAAACGCAGCCACAAAGCGGGCAAACCTTTCTTTGCCTATTACCCGATGGCTCTCTGTCATGATGTGACTGATGATCTGAAGAATGAACATGTCGCATATTATAAATATGGACGCTGGATGACCTATGCTGAGATGATGGCTTCGATGGATGATATGGTCGGCAAGGTGGTCGCTTCCCTGAATGAGATGGGTGTGCGTGACAATACGTTAATCATCTTCACCACCGACAACGGAACTCCGGGAGCCAGTTATCTGACTGTCAACGAGAACGGCAAAATGGTACGTCCCAAAGTAGTCTCGGTACAAAACGATAAAATCGTGCCTGGCGGCAAGGGGAAACTGGACGATACGGGAACCCGTGTACCGTTAATCGCGAACTGGCCCGGACACATCAAGGCGGGTACCTAGGTCGACGACATGGTGGACATGAGCGATTATCTGCCCACGGTTGCCGAGATCGCCGGGCTCAAGCAACCAGATGTTCCCCGCGATGGCATCAGTTTTGCGTCGGTTCTGTTTGGGAAACCTGAACAGCGTCAGACTCGGGAATGGATCTACATTGAACTCCGAAACAAAAGCTGTGTCCGTTCACCGGAATGGAAACTGTACCAGGATGGACGGTTCTTTAACGTAGAACAGGATCCCGGCGAAAAGTCTCCGCTGAAATCAGATCAGCTGACCGGAACCGCAAAGCAGAAGCATGCCGCTCTGACAAGCGTCCTGAATGATCTGCAGGGTCCACTGCCCCAACCCTGATGACAGGTGATTCTCCGGATTCCCTTGCGGACTGGTGAAATGGTCTCCCTGTCATGAGACAGGGAGACGGTCCTTGCTGCGATCCGTTTAATCGGATTCCCGGGCTGCGATGATATGCGCCTTTGTGCCTTGTCCCGGGCTTGAATCCAGCCAGAACTTTCCATTGATGAGTGAAAGTCGATATTCAATATTACTCAGGCCCATTCCACCTGGCTCAGTTTTCTGCTGATCAAATTGCTGCAGATCGAAGCCGACCCCATCATCAGAGACCGTGATCTCTAATTCCTGGTTCGATATTGAATGCATGCCGACCTGTGCGTGTGTGGCTTGAGCGTGTTTAACAACGTTAAACAGAATCTCGCGCACACATTCATACAGGACAATTTTTGTCAGTTCCGCCTGCGGACTGACAGCCTGATCCAGATCCAGCGCGACAGTCAAATTGTACCGTTCCTGCATATTATGCGCCAGCCATTCCAATGCCATCGGCAGACCTTCTTCATGCAGTACGACCGGGTTCAGCTCAGCCGTCAGGGAACGGGTAACTTCGATACTCTGGTTCAACAGTTCATCCGCACGCGCGAGTGTCAGTTTTTCTGATTCTGAATGGACTCCCTTCCTGGCGATTCCCAGATGAATTCGCACGCCGATCAGCAATTGCTGAAGATGGTCATGCAGAATATTGGCCAGTTGGCGACGTTCCTGCTGTGCAGCGACAGCCACTGCCCGTGACAGTTCGGCCTGCTTCTTTTCGCCCTGCTTTCGCTCGCTGATATCAGCAATAATGCCGGCAAAGATCTCAAACTGAGGCAGATCCGTCACCGACAGTTCGATCGGGATCAAAGTGCCATCACGATGAGAGGCCTGCAGTTCTCGTCGGGCTCCTACAATATAGGAAATCCCTGTTTCGAGGTACTGGGTGATAAACTGATCATGATGTTCGCGGATCGGATGTGGTGTGAGTAAACTGACATTCTGCCCGATGATTTCAGCAGCCGAATATCCAAACATCTTTTCTGCGGCTGAATTAAATGACTGGATTATTCCCCGGCGGTTTATCGTAATGACCGCTTCGATAGCCGATTCGACAATCGCATT
This sequence comes from uncultured Gimesia sp., assembly GCF_963972345.1. Lineage (NCBI taxonomy): Bacteria > Pseudomonadati > Planctomycetota > Planctomycetia > Planctomycetales > Planctomycetaceae > Gimesia > uncultured Gimesia sp. Next base: position 13,169 of record NZ_CAXAVM010000049.1, read on the forward strand.
CAGTTGAGCCTGTGTCTGACGTAATTTGCTGGAGACAGCCCGCTCGGTTCGAATACGCTGAACGGAATTCCGGAACAGTTCACGATCGATCGGTTTAATGAAGTAATCAGCAATCTCATTTCGGAATGCGAGAACCATACTCTGCACTTCTGAGCGTGATGTAATGATCATCAACTCTGCATTCTTCGCCTGTTGCTGAATTTCGGGGAGAAATTCGTCTGTATTTCCATCGGGCAATTCATGTTCCAGAATGATCAGAAAGTAATCCGACCAGTTTTCCCGGCTCATCAACTGTTCCCGGGTTTCCACAGCATCAACCTGAAATCCTTCGGCTGAAATAATCTGGATGATCTGCAAGCGCGATTCCGGATCAGGCTCGGCCAGCAGTACAGATAACCTCTCTTGATCTGACATGATTCTGTCTCTTTAAGCCATTACGGTATCAGGGGTGATTCAGCCTGTGATATATTAATTGTGAGCGAAGATACTCTGGGGGTTTCCCCTATGAAATAACGGCTGATTCTCCGATTTCACAAATGCCACTGCTTGTATAAGCTGATCATCACTGGCATCCCGTGACAAATCAGAGACAGCGAGATTGACAGTCTGTCGAATCTGTATTTTCAGTCTGTTTTCCTGATTCATTATCTCAACAACCCTGATGTTCCTGCAGTCGAAAACAAGCGTAACGACAATCAGACCACTAAATATCCTGATTTCACGGAAACGACCCTGCCACGATCTTAAAATACCTGTTTTCGTTGCCAGAATCATACTGCCTGAAAGGAGAATGCGGTGAAACTGCAGAACAAACCTCGAATTCCGTTACACTCCCATTCGGACCTGCAGCTCACATCACAGATAAGAAGGAGATTGCAGTCTACAGGATATGCAGGCCTGACTTCAATCTGGATTGAAGTCCACTCCGGAGAAGTTTTTCTGGAAGGAACAGTTGACTCTTATTTCCTGAAGCAGATGGCACAGGTGAGAGTCCTGGCAATGAGCGATGTCAGAAAAGTTTATAATACGATCATAGTGAGCTCGCCGGGCCCGTGTCCAAAATAATATAAGCCACTGCCCAGCCAGGAACCGCGACTACTCAGAGAGAAAAGTCGCTCATCTGGTTGAGACGGCTTCGCATCACCTTTAATCATAGCGACTCTCAAGCTATCATTCTCGGTCCAATTGATCCTTGAGACGCTACAGTAAATCGAGACACAGTCTAATAACGGATTCTCGATGCGCCATATTCAATCGGCAGTTGAGCAGCCCGCCAGTCTATTTTTCCCGGCTCATAGTCGAAAACAGTCTGATATCCCAGTTCCAGGAGACACATTGCTGCCTGGCCTGACTGATGGCATTCATAATTCAGGCTGTAGACCACAATGGTATTGCTGCGATCAGGAATCAGACGCAATACACGCTCATTGAAGAAATCGCTCAGTGGCACATTGATGGCCTGGGGAAGATGATAATCCTGATATGCAATCTCGGGTAATACCTCGACCAGCTTGAGGTCCAGGCAGGTGTTCAAGAGATCCTGTAACTCATTTCTGCTGATGGTCACCATTAACACGCGATCCTGATAACTGAAGTGAAGTACCTGAAGAGAATTCCCTCACACTAACTCTGTTTTCAGTTTAACAGCCAGAACTGAAAGCTATCTATCGGGTTAAGGATGTGTTAATTACCGGGTAAATTTCGATTGACCCTATCGGGAAATACCCTATTGAATCCCCGCCAGCTCCCAACACCCCAGAACAAAAAGCCAGATACACTGCAGTTATCAGTTTTTTTCCAGGACCCATTGAATTGCATGGCGAGTCAACGCGGTCGCGTTTTCCAGATTCAGTTTGTGTTTGATGTTCTCCCGATACGTCTCTACCGTTTTAGCACTTAAGTTCAGTTTCTGAGCAATCGAACGTGTCGTTTCGCCTTCCCCGATCTGCTCAAACACTTCCAGTTCACGATCTGAGAGTCGTTCGATGGGAGACTGATCGGAATAGTTATCTGAGCCGATAGATCGACAGATCATGCGTTCTGTCGCCTCGGGACTCAAAAATACTTTTCCTTTTAAGACCTGGTAAATCGCTTTTATCAACTGTTCCGGTGCCTGCTGCTTGTTTACAAATCCCAGGGCACCAGCGCGCAGTGATCGCTCTGCAAATAAAGTTTCATCATGCATAGACACGGTCAGCATCTTAATTTGACTGAACTGGGCTTTGATATCTTTGATTAATTCCAGTCCGCTGCCATCTTTCAGTGAAATATCAATGATCATCAGGTCTGGTGGATGCTCCATGATTTGCCGGATGGCATCAACTTTACTGTCGGCCTGTCCACACACTTCCAGGTCATCCTGATGTTCAATCAGTCGTGAATATCCTTCCCGGACGATGGGGTGATCATCGACGATCATCACCTTTACCTTCTGCTGTTTGGAATGGTTCATTTACTGATTTCTAATACCAATGCTCGAACTGTAAAGTGAGGACACTCAACCATGGTTGGCCAGACACAGAAACCAGGCCAGGCTGCATCCGAGTGCACTTTGCACTAAATGAGTATACCCGTCGATTTGCTGCACCGGGAAGCGCAGGCTCTACCGATTCCGAAGTAAATTCTCTGAAAAAACAACACGCTTAAGATCACGCTTTTGTAGAATCACGCGGAGAGGCCGAAATCGAATCACAGTCATTCGTGAGTGGAAGATTTCTCGAAAGCTTCGCGAACTCGTTCGATTTCACGCTTCTCATTGGTGCGTAAATCGTCCAGAAGTCCCTGAAATTCCTGCAAAGCTTCATTCCAGCTCCGGAACGGTGGATTCGACAGTTTCAGGCGCGTGCTGAAATCATCAACTCTGCAGAGAAATTCCTTATGCTGTTCTTCAAAATCAGGAACCATGATACAGAACCCCGGCTCTTCCTCCATCACCGGTTTAAAGTAGCCTTCCTGTTCTTCGTCTAGAAAATGTTTTCTCAGAAGATCTCGCAAACCTTCCATTCGCGTTCCCATTTCGCCATATTTGGGCAGGCCATGTTCATACAGTTCGCTCCACCATCGATGCAAATCTTTAATGTGAGACAAAATCTGCTCATGTTCATCCAGCAGATACTGCAGATGCTCGTGTGGATTATCTTTAAACTCCTGTGATTGCTTTAATTGATTTCGATGTTTCATAGCGATATCACCCCTTTTCATTTCTGAAGTCTATAAGACGCTTCCGTGAAATCTTACATCACTGCGATTTGCTCATCACCGTGGATCAAAGGCCTGCATCCAACACGAGAGAAAAAAGCTGATCGACGGACGATGCTTAAGCAGCACTACCCAGTGCGAGGTGGAAAGCTTTCGCCGTTGATATTCCGTGGCATGGCTCCAGCAGAATATCAGAACGCGCTCAGCCCACTTAACCCTGATGTATGAGGAAATACACCTGGAGTGTCGGGGATTGATTCCGGTCTGTGCTGTTTCCGACAGAAGAAGAATACCCTTTGCAATTTCCTGACGCAATTTTCTGACGAAGACAAATATCAAAACGCAATGGCTCCACATCACTCTCTCTGTTTCATTTTACACATTGATGTCAACAGGGTCCAGCAAATCATTTTTCAGTGAAACCGGATTTCACTATAATAGGATGAGTCTGGAATTCATTTATCCGCACTATGGGGAATTTCCCTATGCAGTAAACGTAGCCTGGTCCTATATCGGGTCTGTTTGACAAAATGATAGCATTTATGAACTTCACAAACAGACTGAATTCCGGAACAAGATCAGGAAGGCAGATTACAGCTGCGGGTACGCTTCTGCTCGACCAGTGGAAGTAGCCTGCTGCAGTAGAACTGTCAGTTTCTGTCATGCTTGAAGAATTCAGAATTTATTATTCAACAAGGAGTGTTCAATGCAGACTTTAACACATGATGAACTGAAAGCGCTGACTGACTGGGAACAGGGTCCCAGTATTTCGATTTACTTACCTCGGCACCAGGCTGTTTCGGAGCTGGGGAAAGATGCAATCGTTCTGCGAAATATGCTGGATGAAGCTGAAACCAGACTTCAGAACCAGGGGTTCGGGACAGCAGAGTCCCGGAAATTTCTGGAACAGGCACGAAACATACAGAATGATGATTCTTTCTGGGAACTGGGTTCTGCCCAGGGGCTGTGTTTACTGCTGGCACCAGGTGCCTTTCACCAGTTTGATCTGCCTTACCAGTGTCCGCAAATGCTCACAGTCGATGACGCATTTTATATCAGCCCCTTATTTTATAAAGTGTATGAAGATGACCGGTTTGATGTACTGGCCATCAGCCCCAAAGCGGTGCGGATGATTCGACATGAAAATGGATCTGTCTCGGAAATCGACCTGCCTGAAAATATGCCTGCCAGTCTCGAAGAGTATTCGCAGGGGATTGAGCTGGAAGAATCAATACAGCACCACTCCGCCTCGTCCGGTCGAGCCGGGAGAGAAGTCGCGGGGATCATTCACGGGCATGGTGTAGCAAAAGAACAGACTGAAAAACTGCTGGGTGATTACTACGAGTTTCTTGCCCGGCAACTGGAAAATTCTCAGGGCAGCGGTTCTCTGCCGTTAATCCTGGCCTGCGCCGAAAAACAGCAGAGTCTGTTTCGGAAACATTTCCATATGAATCATCTGCTACAGGAGGGGATTGCGACTTCACCAGATCAGCTGAGTGCACAGGAACTGATTGAACTGGCCCGGCCGGTAATTAAATCCCATGCTGAAAATTCACTTCACAAAGCGCAGGAACAGTTTAAGAATCATCTCGGCACGTCACGTATCTCACACCAGCTCGAAGAAATCCTGCAATCGGCAGATCAGGGTCGTGTCGAAATGCTGTTTGTGCCGATCGGATCTGAGCGCTGGGGACAGTTACCGCAGGACGGTGAGCTGATTGAAACCCATGACAGCAAGTCGCCGGGAGACACTGCCCTGCATAACCGTGCTATCCGGGATACGTATCGACATGGGGGGACTCCTTATGTCATCAATGCTGAAGACATGCCCGATGACCAGCCACTACTCGCTTATTTCCGCTGGTAATCCAGGGAGCGCAAGTGGTAAATCATGCGTTGCTGCTGTCGATTTCAAAAAAAGGTGTGCCACAATATTTGAATTTGTGGCACACCTTGATTTTGATCAGATTCTGCGCCGATTCAATCACTTTGCAACCGGTTTCACATTAATTTTGTGCGGTTTGGTTGACTCACACTTCGGCAGCGTGATTGTCAGCACGCCATTGTCACAGCTCGCTTCAATCTGATCTTCTTCGACTTCACAGGGTAACGTCACCGATCGGGAAAAACTGCCGGAACGTCTTTCAATACGATGATACGTTTTGTTCTTTTCTTCCTGCTCTTCTTTGCGTTCTCCGGTAATTCGCAGCAGATTCCCGGTAACCTCCACATTGATTTCTTCCGGCTGAATTCCGGGAACGTCCATCCGGACTTCAATATGGTTATTGGTTTCCGATAGATCCAGAGTTGCAGCAAACCCCTGTGTCAACCAGCCGTTTCCAAAGTCGTCGGAAAATCGATTCAGCAGATGATCCATCTCATCCCGAAACGACAGAAAGGGAAATCGCCCCATCAGAGAGCTCATGTCCTGCGGAAACCGTGACTGTGTCCTGGACGGCACTTCATTCTTTAAATCCTGCTTTGGTTTTTTCTTCTCTGTAGATACAGTCGTTGCCATAAATCATTTTCTCCTATAAAAGATTTTCGTACAGAATACATGGCTGAATTCTCAGCGTGAATTTAGAACCGTCTCACCACTCTATGCACGCAATGCGCAATCCAGATCTCCACCTGTCGCTTCTCCCAGGTGTCCTGTGTCTGGATCTGACAAACTTTCCTTCTCTGCCCCTGCTGAAGCGCATCACAGTTCACCATAGCGTCTCTCAATCGATGGCACTCGATCTCTCTGCCCCTGGAGACGCTCCAGTACAACGGGACACAGTTTAAACTGTTTAGAAGCAGTCGTTCTGGATGTGCTTTGCCAGAATCTCTTTCAGCCGAGCGATATTTGCTTCTTCCTGAGTCTTAATATCTTTCCAGAAGCGTTTCAATTCTGCGTGACCGCCCGCATTGGCGATATATTGATCGCAGCGCCATAGTGCATCCAGCCTCTTACTCAATTCATGAATCATATCGTGATCATGATCTGCACATCCTTTTGTTTCGCCAATATGTTCCATCTGCCGTTCTGCTACCATTGTCATCATGCACTCCTTTTCTGATCGAGTTCGTTTAATAGAGATAAGACATACATCACTCTCTTATCAGAATATAAATTCTCGCGCCAGGAAAGAAATCAGGGGGGATTGTGATTCATGGATAGGGATATCCCCTATAAAAGCAGTCGGTTCATTCACCATTCAAACGGTATTTACATCCTGTGCCTGAGCGTATAAGTTGGAATACAGTAAGGGGGAACGGCTTCAATGCCTGCCCATCTGGTATTCATCTGCAACTTCAACAATCAGAAAAGGAGATAAATCATGACAGTCGGTCGTATTTGCTCAAGAGAAGTTGATCTGGTAGATACCGATGAATCAGTCCAGGTCGCTGCAGAACGGATGAATTCCCGTAATGTCGGGACTCTGATTGTGCTGGATGAAGAAAAACATCCCATTGGGATGATCACAGATCGCGATCTGGCATTACGGATTGTCGGAAAAGCACGAGACCCCATTGAGACCCTGGTCTCTGATATCATGACCAGGTTCCCGGATAACGTCAGCGAAGAGACGCCCATTGAAATCGCGCTTTCAAAAATGAGAGCAGGCGGTTTTCGCAGACTTCCGGTAGTCGATGATGAAGGAAAACTGATCGGCGTGCTGACTCTGGATGATATCCTGGAACTGCTCAGTACCGAATTCACAGAAATCGGCAGGTTAATCAAGAAAGAGAGCCCGACCAGTCTGGCAGGATATTAAACCGGGATGGGATTCCCGAGTTTGTGAAGCTGTCTCAAGGCCGATCTGATCCAGATAAGTTGCAACTATTTCGGGGTCAGTTCGGTCAGGGCAGATTCCGCCGCGCGTCGATGGCCGTCAGACACCGATGAATCTTTCAGAAGACCCCGATAGACTCTCACTGCCTGATCACGTTGATCAGACGCAGCGAATACCTGCGCCTGTAACAGCAGCATCTCGTGACGCCAGAATCCAGTAAGGTCGTCGATCTTCACAAGCTCCAGGACTTTGAATGCTTCCTGGTATTTCTGTTCCCGTATTAGGATTCGGACGGCTCCCTGAACGGAACGAAACTGATCTGCAGATCCGATACGTCCCGCAGCAAGCAAGTTCTGCTGATAGGCATCCAACGCTGTTTTGTCGTTCTGCAGATTCATTTCCCGATTATTGCCAAGCATGACCAGAATACTCGCTTTGAGCCTGGAATCAGCCGTTAATTTCAGGGCCTGATTCAGGTCTGCTTCAGCCTTCATACCGTTTTTCAAACCATAATATGCGCGAGCCCGGGCATAGGCTCCTGCTCCTGTCTGCCAGAATGGCCACTGAGCCAGATCTTCAGTTCCATACTGATCAATCACGGCCTGGTAGTTTCTCTGGCTCAGGAGGTTCTCCATCTGGACGGTTTTGGCAATTGACTTTTCCGGAATCAGCTCTGCCAGTTGGCTTGCACGTTCATAATCTTTCGATGCCCGCGCACACTCGGCTGCTTTCTCCAGCGCAGTCGATTTCTGGATTTGCGTGATGTTTTTGTCTTCGCTCAACGCAATATAAGCCACCTCGGCAGCCTGATACTTTCGTTTTCGCAGCAGTTGATTTGCTGCCTTTTCGGCGATCAGAAAATCAGTCACACTTTCATCTGCCGGAAACTGATGAGATAACCCTCGATAAAAATGGGCAAATTTCATTGGCTCATGGAAACTGGCTGTTCCTGTGGGGGCAAATGCAGAATACTCAGAACCATTTTCACGAATCCGCTGGCGACAGACATTGATATACCAGGGGAGACTCTGAGTCGGTCTGTGACCGATCACCTGGTGCAGCGGATCGTTTTCATCCTGGACGACAGGGATGCGGATCTCGGCTGTCCAGTATCCATCGCCAATCTGTGTCGCGACTTCCGCCTGGGAATCCCAGCGGAACCAGTTGTTTCTATCTGCACCGCGATCCAGATCAATCAGTGCTCCCGCCGGGTTGACAGCGAGCTGATAATAACTGTGTGATTCCGTATTCAGCAGAATTTCAACCGCATCACCATACCAGATGGCCTGATCTCCGTTTTTCGCAGTCGTGCTGATGGGCTTTTCACCCGATGCTTCTTCACAGCGAATCGCAAAATACAGATCTCTGCCAACCCAGCAGCTCTTGATCGATGTACCATAGACAGGTTGTCGGCCCGTCTGCAGTTCGCGCAACTGTCCCGTTGAAGCGGTCGGAATTTTCTTCCAGAGATTGTCATCCAGTTTGCCATCGATCCGAATCTCTCCGCGGGGATCTCCCACCAGTCTCAGGATTGGCACGGGGCCCCGCTTCTGTGCCAGCTGCCTGCTCTTATTTCGCAATCCGTTCAGATAGAGATCAATCAATCGAATCCGCTGACCATACACAGACGATTCATCCACTTTGGCTTTGGCAGTGTCAAACAAAGCCAGTGCCTGCTCTGCTTTTCCGCCATCCTTTTCCATTTCCCGCCAGTGATTTTCACAGTACGAAAAGAATTCGCGCATCGCGGGCGCAGCCGGTCCATAAAACAACTGGCAGTACTCGTTAAACAGTTCCGCCGCATCCTGATCCTTGCCTCCCCAGTACATTCGCGCTGTGAAGTAAATGAGGAAATGGTTATAGCCGATGGCATTCTCACCAAAATCCATTGTCAGCCAGATATCTTCACCCTGTGAACTTCCTTTGGTTGCATTAATACTCTCACCTAATACTTGAGGAATATATGCAGGCAGGTAGAAACCACGGCCGGTGAACGGATAGTTCTCAAAGATAATGACAGGTCGATCCGTCTTCTTCGCCCAGTCCCGGCGCAATTGCGTAATCTCGTCGCGGGACTCGCTCGTTGGTCTGCGTCCGCCGACGATGATCACCTGCAGGTTGGGTTCCAGTTTGTCAATCTTCAGAGGGGGTTGCGTATATGTTCCATACGCGCAATTGGAAATCCGTTTTTCGGGATGTGTTTTGCGAACTTCCTTCGCAACACGGTTCACAAATTCCCAGACATAATCCGAAAAAGCACCACGATAACCTCGCTCCGGTGTATCCTTGCCTTTACATAATTCACACTGACAGATCGCCGTATACCCATCCGGCGGCATGACCGAAACTTCGTCCATTTTGAAGTGATCAAACTGGGCACGTACATAACGCACCGTCTCCTGAAAGAGTTCCTCATTCGAATAGCACAACTGATTCAGGCGTTTTCCCGACTGAGTATCCCGCTGGTCTCCATACAGGGCAAACCATTCCGGATGGTTTTTTAATGTATAGTCATTGTGGGTCATATGATCCAGCCCATGTGCTGCCTGCCTGCCATAAGGTTGGCGAAGTCCCAACCGCATCCCCCACATGGCCGCATCCCGACCATAAACGCCGAACCGGAAGTTTAACGTGCGCAGAGGAAAATCAGGTTCAACAACCTGATCGATCTCGGGCAGAGGGATCGTCTTGAGTTCCGGTACAATTTCTCCTGATTCGCCAGGCAGATACCAGCGCACACCCAGACTTCTCAGATACCCGCAGACGGCATTAAAAGAGCCGCGTTCATCGAAGCCCCAGACATTGACATTGCCGTTCTTGTCAACCTTCTGCTCCTGAGGCGTGCCGAACAGGCTGGCAGGCCCCATGTAGTGCTTGCGCATCTGGGAATGGGGATACCCCCAATGCTCACCCGTAATTTCATCCCAGGCAGCCTGCATTTTTCCGCTGGCGATATCATTGTTACTGCGCGGCCAGGGTTCGATGGGTATAAAATCGGTATCATCGCCAATCAGTGTCAGCCAGTTCTTACCGGAAACAATGCGATAGGCTCCATATTTCAAACCATCAGCAGAGATTCCCAGCCTTTGAGTTTCCGCGCTGCCTCCCACGTAAATTTTGACCGGATACTCCGAGGTTGGCTGATCCACGACCTGCAATTTCGCACCTGATATTTTTTCCAGGTAAGTCTGCAATTCCTGCGCCGCCAGGCTCGTTGTGCGGGAGGGGCTTGTGGAAATCACGATTTCCGCCCGGGGCTGACCGTCCTGAATGAGCAGTGTTGCTTCAGCCAGTAACGGAATCGGAAGGCACAACAGGAAACAGAGAACAGAAAACAGTCTGTAATGGTACATCGTTTATCCTATCTGTCTGGCAGGAGGGTTAAGCTTTGAATCTTATTCTGCATTCCAGGCTGGTAAAACACAAGCACTTTGTTTCCACGATCAGATTCCCTGCCTGAGCCGGAACTAATCAGGCTTGAATCTGGCAAGCCGATTCCCGGTTGTTTAGAATGAAACTCAGTATAATCATGAGAGCTGCGAATCTCACAAGATTGTACGAACCACCAACCTTCCCGCTTACTTCAAACTTGCGGCAGACTGAATCCGGTCTCCCGTATCACCTGATTCAATGAAAGAGGCACCATGCTAAAATATTGCTTAAAACTTAACGCGTTCATTCTTCTGCTGACCCTGTTCTGCTTGACCACCACTGCCGGTTTTGCTTCTGATAAAAAGGGCGTCCTGAAAGCTGGTGCTGCGACCAGCAATATTACTCCTCCCCTGGGGCAATTGATCGTGGGAGGCTGGAAACCAATCCCTGCCACTCAGGTTCATGACGAATTACACGCACGAAGTATCGTACTCGATGACGGGCAGACCCGACTGGCCATCGTATTATGCGATAATGTCGGCATCCCGGAGTCCGTATTTGATCTGGCAAAGGAACAGGCTCACAAAGCAACCGGCATCCCCAAATCTCACATGCTGCTGGCGTCGACTCACACCCATTCTGCTACGACGGCACGCGGGCCATCGAAGGTCATTCGTGAAACAGAGCTGACCGAATACCAGAAGTTCCTGGCAAACCGAATTGCCGATAGTATTCAGCGGGCATTATTTCAACTGGAACCCGCCCGCATCGGCTGGGGCAAAGTTGATGAACCGTCCGAAGTGCATAATCGCCGCTGGTTTGTGAACGATACGAGCCTGCTGACCAACCCGTTTGGAGGCATTGATCGCGTACGCATGAATCCACCGCGCGCTCATAAAGCACTCGACCGTCCCGCGGGACCTACCGATCCAGAGATCAGCTTTATCTCGATCCAGAGTCTGGATCAACGCCCCATTGCCCTGCTTGCCAATTACTCACTGCACTATGTGGGTGGAGTTCGTTCCGGTGAAATTTCAGCGGATTACTTTGGTTACTTTGCCCGCATCATTACCAGAAAGCTGAATGCAGAAAACCAATATCCGCCCTTTGTCGGAATTCTGTCCAATGGAACCAGTGGGGATGTCAACAATATCAATTTCACCGAGAAGAACGGGCGTCGCTACAAACAGTACGAAAAAATGCAGGAAGTAGCGGAAAAGGTGGCCAGTCGCGTTCAGGAAGCACATCAGAAGATCACTTTCCATGACTGGGTTCCCCTGGGTGCAGCAACCGCCAGCCTGCCTTTGAAACTCAGAAAACCGACGCCGGAAATGCTGGAACATTTTGCCAAAGTCACGTCGGCACCCAAAGACAAGTCGCAGACTCGTCACTCACGAGAAGAAATCTATGCCGAACGTATCGCCGGCCTGAAAGACGCGCCTGATGAGATTCAAATCCCCCTTCAGGCCATTCGCATTGGCGACCTGGGCATCACTGCGATCCCATTCGAAACGTTTACGGAAACCGGACTGGAACTCAAAGACCGCAGCCCGTTTGCCGAAACCTTCACGATCGAACTGGCAAATGGATCTTTCGGCTACTTACCAACACCCGAACAGCATCGCTGGGGTGGTTATGAAACGTGGCTGGGTACCAATTTTGTGGAAAAAGATGCTTCGACAAAAATCGTCACAACTTTACTGGACCTGTTTCAGTCTCTTAAAAATGAGCAACCGTCCACACAGACAAAGTAATTGTACGTATCATTAAAAAACGGAGGATCTGAGCGAATTCAGATCCTCCGTTTGAATAGTCAAATGCTGCTGAGAAAACTCAATCAGTTGGTTTTGTTTCCATCACCTTCCGGTTCCGGCAACCGCACCAGCATCCAGGTCTGGGTCTTTTCTGCATTGAAGTGTACCAGTACATCAGTCTGGTCTTTCGTCAGATTGTAGATCCCTGTCTCCATCACCAGATTGGGATTGGAACCATCTGAGAAATGCCACGATGCCCGTTGATTCTCCTTCTCAACCATGCCTTCCACTGGATGAGAGACCTGCGTAATATCGTTATAGAAGGTGCCGGCAATGACGCCTTCCTTACTGACGGCCAACTGTAAAATCATGTTGGTCTCTTCGGAATCCGCATTCGTAATGGCATACACTCCCAGCGGCATCCAGTCGCTCTTGTCATCTGCAGGAGCATTTTCAGGAACCGAGTCTGCGAGAGTGACAGCCTGCTGATAATATTCGTCAGCGGTCGCAACCGGCTGATCGCCATAATACACCGAGTTATCCTGGTAGTAGATATTCTCACCATAGTCATAATAGGAGGGAGTATTCCACCAGCCGGTAAACCAGCCTGTCATCGCGACGGCTGTCACAGGTCGCCACCAGTAACCCGCAGGATAACGTCCCCAGCCATGCTGAAAACGCCAGGAAGAACTGTTCCAGCCAGGACGGTTCGACCACCATGAACGGTTAAACGCATTCACATGACGGCCGTTCCAGTTGTTCCTGACGTTATTTCCAACGCGGACGTTGTTCTGATTGATCTGATTGATCGAAATATCATTTTTACGGGGCCCTCGATTATTTCTGATGTTGACGTTATTGCGATCGCCGCTGCCAGGACGATTGACGACATCAGGCCGATTGCCATTACCGGGTCGGATCACGTTACCGGGACGGTTCCCATCTCCTGGACGGTTTACGATATCGGGTCGATTCCCGTTTCCAGGTCGATTGCCGATGTCGGGCCGATTGCCAGAACCGGGCCGATTCACAATATTGGAACCATTTCCGATCTCAGGACGATTCCCTGCTCCGGGGCGATTATCCGAACCGCTGTTGCCCGGCAGATGCAGAAAATCCTGCAGTTGCCCCTGGCTGGGACGGCTGCCGAAATCAGGACGATTTCCATTTCCCGGTCGCGTATTATTCCCGGGACGATTCCCCAGGTTCGGGCGATTACCACCACCGGAATTATTCCCAAAGTTCGGCCGGTTCCCGCCACCGGGACGATTGCCCAAATCCGGACGGCTCCCGCCGGAAGGCCGGTTATTGAGATTCGGACGACTTCCACCACTGGGCCTGCTGGTTGGCCTGGAAGTGGAAGGCCTGCTCATCGAAGGACTGTGGCCTCCCCCTCCTCCGAAGCTGTGACCGCCACCACCACCGCCGCCGAAACTACGACCGCCTCCGCCACCACCGCCGCGGGCTCCTCCTCCGCCCCCGCCTCCGCGGCCGCCACGGGCATAGATGTCTTCTGATATCAGAGAGAGGGACAGTAGTCCCACCAGTATTGCAATACAGGGAGTTTTCATAATTGTCTCACCTTTTAATAATAAAATACCTGGATCAACCGGCTGCTGCTGACGCAGTGATTATGGCTGACGCACGACTGTAATTTCTTCGATTCCGGGAAGCAGGATACCATCAATTTCACGTCCGATGGAACGAAATGTAAACTTATCGTCATCTACTTTTGTCATGATATTGATGCCAGAGGCTTTTTCACCATTCGCCAGGACCTGCAGTGTGCGAATCGTCCACTGGTTCTCTTTCTGTGACCAGATACCTACTCCGAAGCCGCCTTCTGAATCGAACAGCCAGCTGCGAACGGTCTGCTTATCCGGATCCCAGCCAATGACCTGGGTTCCTTCCATTTCCACACGATCTTCAATATGCACTTTGAAAGAACGGGTCATGAAATTTCTGTTTTTCGTCCAACTGCAGACGGTTTCTATCGTCGAGTCATCGCCGGCATCGACCCAGGTCCCAATCATCCATTCCAGAGGTTTGAGCTGTTCGTAATGCGATTGAGGCACGATGACTTCCGTTTCCTTAACGCTATCCAGCTTCCAGCCGGCAGGCGTTTTGACATGAACTGCCGCGTATTCTGTCAGCTCCGGTTCTTTGTCGGGCACCAGTACTCGAGCGACTCCCTCCTCAATGGCGACACCGGGAGACAGGAACTCAATTCCTACGCTGTCCAGTTCAATTTTCGCATCAGGGGTCGCTTTGAAATATTCGGTAAAGTTTTTTTCCAGAGCACCCTGCCCCGATAATGTTTCACCTTCCGGTGTCACAAATTCCCCTGTGGGAGTCCAGTGCGCGGCAACGGCTTTGGCATCCCCTTTGTCAAATGCCGCTTTGTACGAATCAATGGCGGCTCGAATCGCTGTCTCATCTGCAGAGGGTGCGGGCTTATCAGAATCAGTCTCTGCAGCAGAAACCGACACACCTCCCCAGATCAAAAACAGCAACAATAATTTCATTTGATGCATCATCGTATCTCCATAAGTTACAGTTTTTTATTGATCACCGGAGATCACCCCCGGAACTCTTTCAGGAAGCTTACTCAATCGGATTTCGTACAGATCCCCTTATTCCACTGCCCGTGGTCTGGCTGCAGACATATCACTTACGCTGCAATGCTGCTGAATGCCTGCAAAAAATCAGGTCCGCAAACCAGAGAGAGAAATCACGCGTTGAGAGAATTCATACATTGAGAGAATAAGCTGATAATGACCCCGCTGCATTCAGTCTCGCATAATTGCAGCTGTTTCGCCAGAATTCATTTCCTGCAAAACGCGGGTTTTATCAAAATATCAAAGGTGCGTTTCAGGAAATCACATCATTAAAACTTAATATATGATGCGGAATGGATTCCGTCATCTGCCGGAACAGCGTGTTTGTCCGCAGCCGGTTCTGCTGGTTGAACGCTTCGGGCGAAACAGAAAGGGTGGAATTTCCAGCTCAAATTTCTTCAGAAACGGGGAAGCACTTTGATCTGTTCGATTTTCGAGAGACTGTCCTGAATATCCTGATCTTCCGGAAACTCTTGTTTCAATATCAGGTAGTTTTCTTCAGCCTGGGAAAACTGCTGATAGAACAGCTGGAATTTCGCCAGTTGCTTGCGGATTTCTGAATCATTCGGGTCCAGTTCATGTGCGCGTTCCAGCAGTCTGAGTGCTTTCCCGGGTACGCCCTCCGATTCGTAAATGGCAACCAGTTTCAATAGAGATTCTCGAATTCCCGATTCCAACCGTTGATTTTGAAATTCCTGCGACTTGCCTTGTCCTGCAAAATACTCATTCAGGTACTGCTCCTGTTGAATCAGACTCACCAGGGTCGACGACGTTTTGTTTTCAGAGTCTTTGATTTTCTTCAACTCTGAAAGCGCCTGGGCTGATTGACCGTCCCGCAAATACAGGCGCGCCGCGAGTATCCGGGCAGTGTCCCTGACTTGTTCCGTTGCTGCTGGAGACGCCAGTACCTTCTGCACATTTTTCATCGCCTGCTCGTACCGTGCCAGTTTCCAGTAGTTCTCTGCGATCTGCAGATTTTTCTCGGGACGATTCTCGGTCTCAGACTTTTCAGATTCATTTTTCAGCGCGGACATATGTTGTGCATATTGATACCCTCGTTGAATCGTACTTCGATGCTGTTTGGCATTGGGCAGCAAAGATGCTTTTTTGAACTCATCCATTGCACGTTGATACTGCTTATTTCCAGCGTAGGACCAACCCAGCAAAGTGACAATGCGAACGTCTTGTATCTGATTTTCCTGAAGGGATTCAGCCAGTTTAATCGCTTCCTGATATTTCCGTACAGACTGAAGCTGCTCAAGATATCCAATCTGACACCAAAGCTGATCCGGGTTTTTCTCATACGCTTTTCGGGCAATTTCCATGGACTCTTCTTCACGCCAGTATTGATGCCGCACCGTTCCTTCATAGTTCGGCTGCACTTCAATTACCATGACTCCCTCCTGTGTATACACGGGGGTCAGTCTGTAAACAGGATCAGAATCGAGTAGATACCATTTAAATCCGCTCACATAGTTGCGGTCATAAGATACCAGGTACTTCGCTGAGAATGATTGAATCAGTTTATGAAGTTGTTCTACATTATATTGCTCCAGGTGTGCCAGGGACTGGAATCGATGCGAACTGAGGGCCGTATCGGTCCGTCGTGTCAATACGCGATCTGCAGGTTCTGAATGCTCTCGTATCCACCTGCCGGCAGCGACGAAATTGCAGAAATTATGCCCGGGGTATTCGGTCTCGTAGAACGACTCTCCCATGGAAATCAATTTCTGATTGGCGTAAACCATCCGCAGATCAGTACTGATTTGTGAGATTCCCAGCAGGACACACCCGAGTATCAGTGCCCCGGCCAGGACCTGTTGTCCCCGTACAGCGAGCGCTTTGGCATTGGCCCCAAATGCAGTTATTCCCGAAGGCAGATAGGCCAGCAGAACGGGCAGAAGAGGCAAAGTGAAACGCAATTGCAACCACGGCCAGATGGACAGTATTAAAAAAGTAAACAGTATATAATAAAAACTGACAGCGCCTCCCCTGTTCCATTTTCTCTGCATTCCATACACGGAAATGGACATGACAAGTAGACTTACCAGCAAATAAATCACCGGTGGTCCCGGAAGGACAAAATTGTCATTCAAAACCACACGTTCATATTCCGGAAACTCGCCGGGCATGCCAGGTATGATTTTCTGACATAATCCCTCGAAGTGAGTTAACAAACGATTGACCATACTTACCAGCATTCCCGGTAATCCGACTTTTTTGTATTCATCAATCAGCACAGAAGAATAACTGACTGATTGATGAGCACTGTTGCGGAACATCCAGGCCGCTGTCACCCCCAGGGAGCAGAACACGCTGATGAGATAAGGCCAGCGTTTTCGATTCAAGATGGACCATAATCCCAGAGCCAGGACCAGGCTGATTCCGATGGTTCGCAGCAAGGGGAGAAACATCAACAGGCCGGTAAGCAGAAACAGCTGTCGCTTCGATATTGTTTCTGTGTCCTGACAGGTTACCAGGTACAAAACCGCCAGAGTGCACGCAATGAAAGGCACCTCGCTCATCAGCAGTGTGGAATACAACAGAATATAAGGATTCGTCGCCAACAGAAGCGCCAGCAGAAGTTCAGGCCAGTGAATTCGATTTTGCTGCGGGAGCTCAGGTGCAGAGCCTGAGTCTTTTAATCGGCACATCAGTCCATAAAACAAGATCAGCATCAGGACAGCGGTGATCAAGACCGTAACTTTAGCCGTGATGACATTGTAGGGCGCAATCAAAGCCGCGGGAATAAGCAGGAGAGACATTCCCGGGGGGCGTAATGTAAAGTATGGCTCTCCTAGAGAATAAACCTTTCGATATTCAAAATCAGTAATCAGTCCCCGGGCCATAATTACATAGTCGGCGCTATCGGGGTTATACATGATGAGTTCAGTCAGCCGCGCGCTGCAGAGTACGGCAAATAGAATCAGCAGGATCATCAGCAGATAATGAGACAATTTCTGTTTGGAAGAAAGAGATCGCTGTATCACAATGCTATTTACCTGTTTTCAGTTGATTTCTTTTTTTTGTAAATGACAGAACTCATTTTGCTGCGGACCGGAAACAGTTTCACTAGCCACAATAGTGAGCCAGCTTATTAAAACTCCGAAGCATAAGACTTAATCTTCTCTGGCGGAGCCTTTGCAGTCGAAATTATGAACTGAAGATACGTCAGGCAATAAATACCCACAACCAGTTAAAACAGGATATATCCCAGAACGGAAAGATAATTTGCCTTAAAAACAGTAAAGCCCAAACCAAATTCCAGTGTGCCCAGCCCCTGTCGCGTTGCAATACCTGATTACAGATCTAAATATTACCGACTGAAATTCACGAGAATACATTATTGCTCAATTGTTCAAACAGTTTTTTTGGTCATATCCACAGAAAGCAATAGAGCAGAGCAAAATATGTACCCTTTAAGAAATAACAGCCATAGATGACGCGAGCGTCTCCGAGCGTCAGTAGGCGTGCTTAGATTTTAAGAGCATCATAGTGCGTTTTTGTACCAACGATAATATATGTTGTTAAGACATCAGTTCAGAAAAAATGGCTTTCCCCCTGGAACGAACAACTGGCAAGGGGACTGGCTGCTACTTGATCTCCATCCAGGATACTGGTACAGAATTTGCCCATACTGAGCTTGCAACTTAATTTCGTCTCAGTTGATTTCACATTTTTTTAAAGAATTTGACTGCATCAACTTAGCTCCTTCACAACATAGATCAAATGACATACATCAAATAACGTGTCTATTTCAAATTCTGTCACTCAAATCCTGAATCCGCATCAAACTGCAGATCCGATGACTTCATGCCTGGGAAAATCTTTCTGGGTAATGATCTCTTTAGTGGCTCTCGTCCTGATCCTCTTTCAACCAGCAATAATTTATCAGGGCGATGCGATTAGCGTTCGTTATTCAACCACACAGCTAATCAATGCAGGTCGCCTTGATGTTAATCCATCGATTGCCCAAAACTTTGGTGAACGCGGACAATACTTTTTTGAAAACGAAGCGAAGGAACAGTGGTATCCTAAATATGGAATCCTCAATACATTTCTATATGTACCTCCACTGCTGTGGGAACGCAGTATAGAAGGGCCACTTATTGAGGTCCAGAAGATGACCGCGTTCCAGCGTAAAGCCAGAGTTTTCTATTTGAATCTTTATAATATTCTGATCTCTCTGCTCATTGCCGTTTACTTGTATTTGATTGCTCTGAATTTTAACCACTCAACAAAAGTTACTGCAATTTACGTCCTCGCCTGCCTGTTTGGAACATTCGTCTGGAACTATCTCAGAGCACAGACTTTTGAGATTTTCCAGCTTTTCTTCTTTCTGGGTTTGTACTACAGCCTGCTCAGATTCAAACATGGGAAACTGACGGGTAAGCTCAAATACTCACGCACTCATTTCTGGTTGATCCTGGTTTTCTGCAGTCTTCTGGTACTAGAAAAACTGGTCTTCATACTGCTTGTTCCGATTGCATTTTTCTGGATTCTCTGGGCGGAAATACTCTCTCAATCAGATCAGAACAAAAGTTTTCACTTCCGTTTTATCTCTGCTTTAAAACAGTACCTGACTGCGTTTGCCATTTTTCTGACGTGTCTCCTTACACTGGTTTGCTGGGCGAACTGGTATCGATTTGGCGGACCATTCACCACCGGCTATGCGCAGTGGGAACAGGAAAGACATTTCCTGTCAGGCAATCCTCTTAATGGATTGTATGGGTATCTTTTTGACAGCCAAAAAAGCATCTTTCTGTATTTCCCTTTACTGTTATTTTCGCTGTTCCGCTTCCGAAGTTTTCTGAATAAATACACATTTGAGTTTTCATTTGTACTAATAGTCTTTCTGGTCTTTTACATTATAAATTCCTGTTTCATTAACTGGAGAGGAGACTGGTGCTACGGACCACGCTACCTGTTGTTTGTGTTGCCACTACTAAGTCTGCCGGTACTCAATCTGTTTGAACCAGCTACTTCACTATTACCGCGCCTTCTGAAGGCTGCCTTGTATTGTTCAATATTCTTAAATGTGCTTTGCCAGATGAGCGTCAATATGATGGCGTTTAATTCCCCTTACAATGCGCTGGATTACTTTCAAAAGATTGACAATGAACAGGTTGAGACATATCTCAAATCACCATTCTGGATCATTAATCTTGATTTGCTGAAACACCGAATGGACAGAAAAGTCTTCCCTCCTCTGCAATATCTGAAACCGAAACTGACAGACGAATCTTTTCAGATGCATTCGACAAGTCTCAAAAAATTATGTATCCCTAATTTCTACTTCTTAAGCACAACTCAAGAGTTTGACACACACGAACCAGCGGCAACAGCAAAATAGACTATTGTTTATCTCCACCGGCGCTGCATCTGGCATCATTTTTGCCCCTCGATTGTAGATGCTGAATGAAAAGCATGACCTCAGATAGCGCGACCCGTTCCGGCCCGTAACAATCTTATTACAGATGTTAACAAACGGATACACTTTGTATGAACTCGTTAATCCCGTTCAATAGGCAATATTTGCAGAGAAAGAACTGCACTATATTGCCCTGGTTGCGATAGCCCCAGGTAATATTTCCGGTGACGGAGAATTAGTCGGAATGATTCTCTCAATCCCTCGTTGATTACAGGTTATTTGAAGTTCCCCAGAATAGAAGTGGGGCTTCCTGTCACTCCATTAAAAGCTTTATTCCCGTTTACTGAGTAGAAAGTCCTGTTGATAACCAGCTGTCATGAATTCATTTTTCCCACTGATTATCATATTTTGTTCAATTCTGATTGCAGTATTTTGTAAGCAATTGACTACAAGATTTGTAAATACTTTCTGGCTCCTATTGCGCAAATTATCTCATAGTGTGGCAGGAGGAGTTTTGTTTTTTGTAATTCTCACTTTTGTTATGGAATTATTTTTTGGGTTATGTATTCATTTACCTTACCCGATTATTCATGATGAATTTGCTTATTTACTTTCGGCTGATACATTTGCTTCAGGCAGACTAACAAACCCAACACATCCTTTATGGGAGCACTTTGAAAGTTTTCATATTATCCAGCAGCCCTCATATCAGTCGAAGTATCCTCCTGCTCAAGGAGCCTTTCTTGCTGTTGGCCAAGTTTTGTTTGGTTATCCGATTGTCGGTTCCTGGATAGCATTGGCAGTTGCCAACGGGGCTATCTTTTGGATGCTTTGTGGTTGGGTGCCTGGAAGATGGGCCGTGTACGGTGGATTTTTAGCGACTCTGAATTCTTCTTTTTTGATTACGTGGGGGCAAAGTTATTGGGGAGGACAAGTTGCTTTATTAGGAGGTGCACTCTTGTTTGGAGCGTACCCGCGTTTAATGAAAAAACCGCGAGTTATTACATCAGTTATTTTAGCTCTCGGATTAGCGATACTCGCTAATAGTCGACCATATGAAGGGCTTTTAGCTGCAGTACCGATTGCTATCGCTCTTTTGTGCTGGCTGTTTGGTAAACAGAATCCAGGCTGGTCAGTTGCTGTTTCTAGAATAATAGCCCCCATGTTTGTGATCTTATTTTCCACTTTTTTCTGGATGGGGTATTATAACTATCGCGTGACAGGAAATGCATTGACATTTCCTTATAAGGTATGGGTTGATCAATACTATTCTAAAACACTCGACGGTCTCATATTTTCGGTTAATAAAGACACTTCCAGAAAACAACCCGTTCGAACAATTTATAGTTATGATTTGGATGAGAACCAATCAGATCCAAAGTTTGCGATTCAATCCAAACCATTTCCAGTTGAGTTAAGGATCAAGTTACTAAGGTTTATTTTACTCTATACAGGATCTTACGCTGTCGTACTGATATGCTTCTTCGGTATCTGTGCTTTTTTCAGGAATCGTGAGAATTTGTTTGTTCTTATAATCTCACTTCTAGTCATTACGGCTGCCGTTTCTCAGGGTACAAGTGGGCATCCACATTACATTGCCCCAATTGGATGTTTATTGATTTTGTTGCAAATCCAATGTTTAAGATATATCTATCAGTGGAAAAGAAATTTGCGTCTTGTTGGCCAATTGTTACCAGTAACCGTACTGATTTTAACAACCCTGACAACAATCATGTCTTTTGCCGACTATAGGAAACCTGTCCCAGGATCGTCCAGACAGAGTTGGGCTTTGGCTAGACAACAGATTTCGAAAAAACTCGACAGCGTTGAAGGAAAACACCTGATACTGGTTAAATATAATCGAGATCACAGCCATCATGACGAATGGGTCTATAACGAAGCAGATATAGACAATTCGAAAGTCGTTTGGGCACGAATTTTAGAGCCGAAAAAAAATTCAGATCTGATTAGCTACTTTAACGACCGTTCGATTTGGATCATTGAGGCTGATAATCCCAAAATCAGATTGATACCGTATCGTCTAAAACAAAAATGATGAATCTGTATTTGCAATCAGGAATTTTAATACCTTAGTTTTAGAAGTCACAATATCATGGATATGATTTCCTTAGATGAAAAGTCAGAAATAAAAGCTCAACTCAGTTCGGTCTCAGATCCATTTACCGTGATTGTGCCTTGTTATAATGAACTGCAGGCACTGCCTGATGCCATTGTGGAATTGGAAAGAATTCTGGTTACTTTTGGACCACACGAACTGATTGTGATTGATGATGGTTCAACTGATGGCACGAGTGCTGCACTGCGGTCCCTGCAGGAACATCATCCGGAAATCACTATTTTGAAACACGAGACCAATCAGGGGTATGGCGCGTCTCTAAAAACCGGCGTGCGACATGCTAAATATGATTCCATCGTCATTACTGATGCCGATGGAACTTATCCCAATGATCGCATTGGTGATTTATTGGCGTTCATCAAAGATTACGACATGGTCGTGGGGTCAAGGACAGGTGAAAATGTAGAGTATTCTACACTTCGAAAAATCCCAAAGTATTTTCTGAAGCATTATGCATCGTGGATTGCTGGTCGAAACATTCCCGATTTGAATTCCGGTTTGCGCGTCTTTAAACGCAACTTAGCTGAAAAGTTTCTGAGTGTCTTGCCCGATGGATTCAGTTTTACAACGACAATCACAATGGCGCATCTGACAAATAAATACAGTGTGCATTATGAACCAATCAACTACTCTCGCAGAATAGGCAAATCAAAAATTCAACCTGTTCGAGACACACTTCGTTTTTTGCAACTGATTATTCGTTTGGGCGTTTACTTTGCACCGCTCAAAGTTTTTGGCCCGTTTGCAGCTATTCAAGTCGTCGCTTTCATGATCTCAGTTACTTACGACGTCTTCATTTTGCAGAATATCACTGATAAAACCATCATGCTGTTAATGTTTAGTATGAACACCACTTTTTTTGCACTTTTGGCAGATATGATTGATAAACGAAGTCAGAACTAACTCACATCATAAATAGTTCCAAAATGATGGAATAACAGAGAAATTGAACCTGTATGCCTACTGATTTTAATACAGATAATTCAGATAATTCAGATAATTCAGATAAAGTGGCCAGGAAACTTCCCTTGGAGGCGGAGCATCTTGAAGCACTTTCGCGCATGCAATCACTAACACCATACTATCAATGGTCAATCGAATTGGTGGCTCCCTGGCTGGGAAAAAGAGTATTAGATGCGGGTTGTGGAATTGGGAATGCAACGGAACAATTAAGGGCTTATGCAGAATACGTTCTTGCTGTTGACTTGAGCCCGGAAAATATGAAAGTTCTTCAACATCGTTTTGCGGACGATCCTCACGTTGAATGCGCACAGTTTGATCTTGATGAAAATATGGAAGAAATCGCGAGCAGAAACATTGATTCCATTGTCTGTTTTGATGTTTTAGAACACGTTGAAGACGACCAGGGACTCTTAGATCAATTTTTCAATATGGTACAACCTGGTGGGCATTTATTGATAAAAGTGCCGGCTGGTCGCTGGCTTTATGGCAGCGTTGATATCGCATCAGCTCATTTTAGACGCTATATCAAGTCAGAGTTAAAACAAAAGGCGCTTCAATCTGGCTGGCAGATAAAAAAAATTCATTACATGAATATTTTTGGCGTCATACCTTATTTTATCAAAAGCAGAATTTTGAGAAAGCAAGCTAATTTTTCACGCACCATGTCAACACGCCAATTAGCAAGAATTAAACGAATGCTCCCCATTTTTAAAATAATTGATCGATTCATTGGGCCTCCGATAGGACAATCATTAATCTTGATTGCCCAAAAGCCTTGCACAGAGGGTCATTCTGATTTTGACTTCTGCAAGCCGAAGTAGATTCAAGTGCAAATTGTCAGTTTAATTAATAACAAGAGTGTCAGATACGTGATGCTGATTATCGTGAGCCTGGTCACGAATCTCGGGCTTGCGTTCGGGCTTTTTTATTTAGGGATTTCTGAGTCGATCTCATTTGCAGTCGCGTTGGCAGTGACTTATTTTCTCAATTTTTCTGGTTGTCGCTGGTTTGTTTTTTTATCAACCGATGCACCTGTGACAACTCAATTTATTCAATTCGCAATTACAAATGGTTCGTTTCGGCTTTTTGAATATTCGAGTTTATTAGTACTTAGCAAAATTGAATTTTCTAATTATTACATGCGAGTATTAGTAGTACTTGGAACTTCATTTATAATCAAATTCTTTGTTTATGGAAAATTCGTATTCAGTAATGTTGGGAAATCTTGATGATAAGTCTGAGATGCCCTTTAATAAGGTGCATCTACTGAAAATGTCGTGCAATAGTTTTTTGAAATTTTACTGTATCGCTTTTATTATCGTAACCGGCCCACCAAATACACCTTGACGTGTATCGTATTCTGAATGTGTT